>JAYSYG010000378.1:0-4883 GCA_043716685.1 Sphingobacteriaceae bacterium
TTCTCAGGATTATGGAAGAAGATAAACTTGTAGAGAACTCCGCAAAACAAGGCGAATATTTTCTTGAAAAACTTAGTTCCCTCGAAAAAATCAGGAAAATATCCAATGTAAGAGGCAGGGGTTTACAATGCGCCTTTGACCTGCCCGATAAACCCCACCGTGATAAACTACTAGATATTGCACTAAAGAACAACTTACTATTACTCAGCGCCGGTGAAAGATCTATTCGGGTCAGACCACCTTTAACAATAACAAAAGAAGTAATTGACGAGGCATTTATAATTCTTAATAAAAGTCTTGAAGAAATTGGGCTATAAACGGGAAGCCCAGACTGTGGATTAATTTCCTCACGTCTCATTATATGCTTCTCAAAAACACTAATTATCAGGCCGGTTTTTTGCGCATAGTTTTTGAACTACTCTCTTCATGCAAAAATCTCTAGGTATGGTACAATTTTTAAGAAATGTTTTAAGGTTGATATTTATCAGCGTTGTTATTATTCTATTTGTAACCTCTTGTTCTTCCCATAAAAATTGTGGCGTTGATACAAATAATAAAAAGCACCACTCCAAACGCTACAATAAAGCCTTGCACGAGCGCGATTCCCTTTGCGGTGTTACTAAAATGCAGAAAGATCAATTGGCAAAAGCAAGTGCCGAATATGCAGACTTAAATGCGCAATATGAAAGTATGAAAAAAGCGTCTGGTTCGGAAGTGAATAAATTAAACTCTAATATTAATAAGCTAAGCGCCGATCTTGGGAACAAGCAGGCTACGCTCGAACAAAGAGAGGCCCGCTTACGACAACTCGAATCTATTTTAAAAAGGCAGGATTCTTTATTAAATCTTTTAAATGCATCGGTTAAAAATGCACTCCTGGGTTTTAGTCCCGATGAACTGACTGTTACCATGCGTGACGGAAAAGTATATGTATCACTCTCTGATAAATTATTATTCAAATCGGGAGATGCCAATGTAGAAATAAAAGGAAAAGAAGCCCTGAAAAAACTGGCCGAAGTGCTAAACAAGAACAACGATGTAAGCATTGCAATTGAAGGGCATACTGATAATGTGCCGATTAAAACGTCAGTATATAAAGACAATTGGGATCTGAGCGCTGCCCGTGCAACAAACGTTGTAAGATTATTAACAGACGAGTATAAAATGGACGCAAGACGTTTAACCGCTGCCGGTAAAGGAGAGTTTTCGCCCATTGCAGACAATACTACTACTGAAGGTAAAGCCAGAAACCGCCGCACTGAGATCGTCCTTTCTCCAAAACTGGAAGAATTGATGAAGCTAATTACAATTAATTAAACATAAATTATGAAACTGGATAAAGAATTTCTGAGCAAAATCAAACGTAAAAATACTTTAGTATCTTTTCTGTTATTCATGTTTTTAAAAGGGCTTATAGGTTAAAACTACAATCTCTCTTAAAACTTCCTGTTGTAGAGACTTACTAAGTTCTCGATACACTTTTGCAGGAGGTAGGCAAAAGCTACTCGAACGGACAATATCTAAAAGGTTGTCCTGTCGAGCAGGCACGGTTGGATTTTTGAATGGCCGTATCGAGACACATAGGAGGTTCTTGATAAGTTATCGATACCCGCCCGAACGATGTTCAGTCGGGCGGGCGCTTTGAAAAAGACAGGAAAAGCTACTCAAACGGACGATAAAAGAAATTTCAGTTCTATCTATTTGTAAATCGTACGGTTTAAATAAAGCTTATAAAAAATCCGCAAACTCAATATGAATTTGCGGATTTTAAATTCTAAGACAGTAAATGGTCTTATAATTATCAGAAACCAATTTTACCTGGTTTTTTGTCATCCTTTTCAGGCTTCGCTACAGGCGGTTCGTTGGTTTCACGTTCTGGTGTCTGATCAGGATCATTCCCTGGTTTAAAGGGATTAGTTTTCCCGTCATCTTGTTTCTGTGGATTCGTTTCCTTTGGATCGGAATTCCTTGTTTCTGGTCTTGTCATGGTATTATTTTTAAGTTTGCTTTTATGAAATTGAATCGCGCATAACTTTGATTCTGTCGTGTGCTTTTCTTAATTCTTCACTTTGTTTACGGATGATTTGCAAAGCTTCAGCGGAAATTTCTTCCGGATTTTCCAGTGCATCTTCATAATGTCTTTTTGCCGCATCTTCACCAAATTCGCAGGAGTTTAAAATTGCTTTGCGATCATTAGAGGTAACAGCAGCTTTAATGTCCATCCACACCCTGAAAAGTTTACCGGCGTTTTTTGTTTCATCATGTTTAGGCTGATCTTCCCCTGAAGGAACGAACCGACGTAATTCGCCTGAAAATTCATTACTCTGGATGCTATACGTATTAAATAGTACTTTAAGATCGGCTTCTTTCGTTTCCTCGGATGCTGTTTTATATCCTTCGTAGCGATCATTATTGATAATAATAAGGTCTTTTACCTTGTCTGATGTTTTTGCTTGTGTTGTCATAATTGCTGAGTTTTTAATTATTATTTTTTTGATTTTTTTACACTTTTTTTATTCATCACTGTTTTTTTCTTTAGTTTATTGGTCTCTGATGTTTTCTTCAGTCCTGTTACCTTTTTAGAAGCCATCTTTTTGGTAGATTTCTTTTTCGATGCAACTATGGTAGATGGTTTTTTAGCTCCGGCTTTCGCAGAGACTTTTTTGGTAGTTGACCGCGCGGAAGTCACTTTCTTTTCACCTTTGGCGGATGCTTTTTTAGCAACACCTTTGGAAGTTGAGCCTGTTGAAACTTTCTTTACACCTTTGGAAGTTACTTTTTTGACTACCCTTTTCTTTTTATCAACGTTTTTAACTATCGGTAAAGGAGGAAGAAGTTCTTTCATGGCTTGAGTTTCTGATTCAAAACCTTGAGTTAAAGAACCTTCGGGATGACTATGTGGTATGAGGGGTTGATGATCATTTATTTTGTTAACAGGATCACCCGTAAGCGTCCCTTGTTTTTTATTATGATTTGTTTTCTGTAAATGATACAAAGCGATTTTTGAATAACGGGCCATAATTTTAAGTTTTAGAGATTGGTTTGTTCACTTATATACAGATCAATTCATATACCTAAGGGGAGCGGAAATAAGCAAAATAAGGTTAAAAGGCTGTAAACCCTTTAAAGAAAGCATTTAAGGCTTTAGATAAAATATAAATGCGGAGTGTTAAGTTCAATACGAAAAAGTGAATGTGGAATTTTCTCTACTTATTGAATAAATTTTACGCTAGAAAAAATCAGGATCAAATGTAGCATCTTGATAGAACTAAAATAAAATTATGATTTTTTATCGGGGAACTTAATCCGTTCGGTCGGCATATTCCACGCGACCATCATCATACCTGGTTGCAATGCGATTAACCTTTCCATAATAATTCTTGAAAAATTCTACGGTAAAGGTGTCATTTCCTTTTACACGCATCATACTTGTGGTCATTGGTATGAGTGGGAATTTTGCCTTTCCGGTTTTCTGGTAATAAAGTACGCCATACGAATAACTTATTGCGTAAGCACCATATAATCCGGTAAAACTATTAAACGTTGCCGTATCCAACTGAACCGGGTGATTAATGGATTGCACAAGTTCTAATTGCCATTTCAAACTTTTAATTTCCGAAGAATCTTTTGCTTTATTAAAAGCATCTTCAAATATTTTGGTTTCCGCTATTTCAAGCGCCCTCTCTGCAGGTACCTTTAGATCAGGTGTAACGCCTGTTTTTTCCCAGTTCCTTTTTGTAACAGGACTTGTGGCTCTGCCAAAAGGAATGTCGCAGACAAAACCACTGCTTAAGGGCCTGTAGGTTACCGTGTGGGCTCCTCCCCGGGTTGTCTCTCCAACAATTGTGGCCCTTTTTAATGCCTGTAATTCGTAGGAGAGGCCTTCTGCTGCTGAAAATGTTTTGTAGCTTGTCAAGATATAAAGAGGAATATCTGTGAGTATGCCGTAAGAAGAATCAGGTACAGTCCAGTAAGGGAGTGTTGCATTTTCGCTTCTCATATAAATATCAACGACATGGGTTGGGAATTTAAAAAAGTGACTAATAATATGATTTACCATATCCGGCGATCCGCCAACTCCATAACGCAGGTCGATAATAATAGCCCTTGAATTGGAAAGGAGCTTAAGTGCGGCATCAGCCGTTGCCTTTGAATAATTGTTTAACCGTGAAAAGCCGCTGATCTCCAGGTAACCAATGTTCCCATTCAGAATCTCCGCCTTTTTGAAACCAAAGTTCTTTTCCTTTTCTGCTCTTAGTTTTTCCGCCACCATTTTAGGAACATCATCAATATATCCTAATAATTCATTGGCCATCTGAGGATTGTACTCGAGATGAAAATGTTCGTCGCGGTTAATAAATAAAATATCGGAAGTAAGAGCTCCTGCCAGCGCGTGTGGATCTTTAATGTTGTTGTAATGGCCTTCCTTATATCTTTTTTTTATGTAGCTATTCATTTTTATAGCAGCATCTTTGATCACATAATATTTTATTATCTGATTGGTAAGGCTATCTATAAGGGTTTTAGTAGCCAGTGGGCTTAATGGAAATACATTGGACGCAACCTGGGAAGATACGCGTGTAGCGATGAAAAACAAAACGATGAATAGGCAAAATGAAAAAACTTTTTTGGTAAAGTTAGTTGCTGCAATGGTCTTTAAAAAATAGCTTATCATAATTTTGTAATGCTTTTTAAAGAAGATCAGGAGTTTGTGTCTGATAAAGATAATAATTGTTTGTTGAGAAACAAATGCTGCACAAATGCTTTATGGTAGCTATGTTAAGAACAGTTCGGGAAAAGTCAAATATACTTTCATGATCATAGAAATAGAATCTCCAACCCATATTTCACCTTTGGCAATCATATCCAATACTTTTTTTGGT
>JAYSYG010000379.1:0-4872 GCA_043716685.1 Sphingobacteriaceae bacterium
TTTTTTTATTGCAGAAGATCGTAGAAACGAGATCAACATTTTACCTCCCGACCAAAATAAAAGCTCCCCAGAAATACGGCTCCGGATATTTTTTCTTTACCTCCAGTTGCGCATCTTTAAAGGCCTGATAGAGATTGCCTTTTTTAATCCAGCCATCGTAAAATGCAATCATAAGATCTTTTGTAGCATCGTCACTTACCGGCCACAAGCTCATAATAATAGATTTGGCGCCGGCCAATTTAAATGCCCTTTGCAAACCATACACACCTTCGCCGTTTTTTACCTTTCCTAAACCTGTCTGGCAGGCACTTAAAACAACCAGTTCGGTTTTATCAAGACTAAGATTCATCGCTTCGTAAGAAGTCAGCATACCATCTTCAAAATCATTTATCAGGCCTGCATTTGTGGTGTTAAGCGCATAATTTTTATTTGCCCCACTGAAAAAAATGCCAGAGCGCATCATCGGATTTTTATAAAATTCTTTTTCAAGCTTGTCATACCCCGCCAGGTCTTCTTCTTTCGGATCTTCGAGGAAAAAACCATGGGTGGCCAGGTGTAGGACATCCGGGTTCTTTATTTTTTTTACATCGCGTTCATTCGCCGATTCTTCCATCATCAATTTGCAGGCCACACCATTTTTATCAAACGTATTTTTAATTACTTCCACCTCCACTTTTGTGCCGGGCAATTCACTTAACACAAAACCAAAAGCGCCTCGGGATGCCAGAGCTGATGCTTCCTTTTCCTTCTTTGGAGTATTGAGTTTTGTAATATCGTAATCGAATTTAGGATTACCCACCAGCACTGCACTTGCCGGTTTTTTAAAGGTAGACGTTTTGATTGCTGTAATGTCGTTTAAAGTCGTTACAAGATGAAGATCCTTCTCTTCTATCAGGTATTTCTTTTTTTCATCATCAAAGATCGTATTCAGGTTAACCTGGTTGTAAATCCCGTCTGGAGAAATATACAGCGTTTTAGTATCCACCAGTTTTTCATCCACAAATTTCCAGAGCCTCCTGTAAAGATCCGGTTCGTTCTTTTTGAAATTGATGCTGTTGCGGTACAAACTTAAAACCTCCTCTTCCCAGGTAATTGGCCTGTCAATAGACAAAGCAAAGGGGTCGCCGGTGGGTTTTATAACAATGTAGGTGTAATTTGTTCCTTTTCCTTGGTTGTTATCATACACCAGGTAACATTGAAAAATTTCAATCGCGGCCTCACCAGGTCCCAATAATTTCTGGATGCTTTTCCAATTAGTAGCGTTCGTGGCTTCCCCTGCAAAGCTTCCGCTCACTTTAAGAGAGATCTGTTTTTCGAGAAGATCTGCGTCTCCCTTCAGAATAGAAGCTTCCACAAGGGCATCCGGGTACTCTTCGGTATTAAAGCTCATCAACTTGGCAACAGTTTCGCGTTTTAGTTTAAGCTCATCAAATGTTTCCGTCAATACCGGGTCATTCATTTCAATGATCCTTTCCTTTATCTTGGAAAGATTATTTAACAGCATAGCCTTTGTTTTTAAACGAAAATCAAGCAGTGATTTAATAAGTTCCGGATATTTTTCCATATGGCTGAGAATGGTGGAGTAAAAATTTTTAATGTTATTCTCAAACTCTTCGAGAAAGAACATTTTTTCATTTTCCGTCATATAGCTGAAATTCTGTTCTATCTCCGAATATTTCATCTCCAGGTATTTGTTGAAATATTCAGTGGCTGTTTTTACGTCATTCAGGTCAGCCGCTACCTCAGCTTTATTTATGTAAACCTGCTCAAGAATATCAGGCTGCGTAACATTGAATTTTTTTGTAAGCTCAAGGGCTCTATTAATATACGTATTGCCTTCACTTGCCTTATTTACCTCTTTTAAAATGATAGCAAGGTTGCATAACATGCCTATTGTATTCACATTGTCTTCTACCTTTGTTTTGGAATAGATATCTGCAGCCTTGTTTAAGTAAGTTGACGTTTCTTTAAAATTGTCACTTGAAAAAAACACAGACCCCATGTCCATGTACACCTCTGCCATAAACAAATTATCCGGTCCATAAATTGCTTCGTAATATTTTAATGCATCTTTAAAATACTTCATAGATTTTGTCAGATCACCCCAGTCCTTAAAATGGATCCCCAGATTATTCGCAAAGGTTGCGCGCTTCAGGGTATCTGTAAACTCTTTGCTTTTTAATCCCTCCTCCATTTCTTTAACCAGTTCCTGCGCTTCGGCATCACGGCCAACGTTACAATAAAATGCAATAAGGTTGCTCAGTGTAGTGAGATAATTATCCAAACGCACGAACGACAGATTCTTTTTAATTTTTAATGACTGGGTGTAAAACTGTTCCGTCTCTACAATTTTGTTCATCTTCGAATAAATGTAACCAAGGTTGTTCAGGTCTGCGGCATAAGGGCCTGAGTTTTCAGTGTAGAGTTGTTTATCCAGATTTTTTGCTCTGTAGGTAAGGCTCAGCGCTTTTTCAAACTGGTAAGACTCCGCCAGCATAGAACCGTATTCCAATAAAAAAACGGGATACTGCGGGTTGAGGGTATCTTTTGTTTTTACAAAAACCTTTTCTGCTTTCTGGTAACACTCTTTTGCTTTAGTGGGAAATTGCATATCGCGGTACAAAAGGGCAAAACTACTTTCAAGAGAAGCGTAATCTACCGTGTTTGCCATATTCTCTTTTATGCAAAGAGTTTCTGCTTCCTTAAACATACTTTCCGATTTAATAAAATCATATTGGTACTGGTAGCATACCGCAAGAGATCCCAGGCAGGAAATAAGATCTTTTGTTTTCATTTTCTGTGATTTACTTAAATCGCGGGCCTTTTGCAGCTGTGGTAAAGCATCCGAATAAAACCCAAGGAAAACAAGAGCAATGCCATAATTCTGACTAATATTCATTTCGGCAGTTGGATATTTTCCTGATGATACTTCTTCTATAAGAGTGTTGAAAATTCCAAATCCTTTATCAATCTGCTCACTTAAAAGATAATAGGCTGCATTCTCAGATTTCAGAGAAAGAAGATCATCGGTGCTGACTTTTTTTTCCTTTTCGGCCTGTAATATTGCTTTTTCAGATAAATCAATTGCCCTTGAAAAATTGCCCTCTTCGCAGGCTAAAGCAGCGGCATCCTGTAATTTTTTGTATTCCTGGGCTGTTGAAAAAAGAACACTGAAAAGTAAAATGAGAACACCAAAACGTTGCTTCATAGTTTGAATATTGATACCGGAAGGTAGTAAGTTGGATCAAAATACGCAAATGCGCCTTCCGCAAACCGATCAAAGATCAATTGATCAGTTTAACACGAACACTAAATCATTTAAATAACTAAAGACACTATTGCTATTCCTCGGGTCAACAAGAATTTTTATACTAAATCTTTACATGATCTTCAATGACCTCAATGAGCGAAATTGTATTCAGATATACTTTGTGTAGTTTCTTTTTGCACTTGTAATAAGACGCATTACTATTTTATTTTTTACAAGTAATAAAAAAAGTGCAGGGAACTATTCCTGCACTTTTTCAAAATAAGCGATTACCCAACAAATCGCTTAGGTTATATGATTAACCTCGGGTCAAATATAAAGTTATTCTAACGCGGGTAAACTAATTAGGGACAAACAGCGTTTCTCTGGTAGCAAACAACATGGAAAAATAAATATTTAACGTTTATCCAAATTAAATCTAATGCGATTTAGAAATTATGCATTGAATTAATTCATAGAAGGATCGGATCCGAAATCAGCAAAAATGCTGTAACTGTTTTTTACCTCGCTTAATTGCAGGCCCCAAAGGTCATCCGGCTCATTACTAAAAAAACTATGATCTGCCGGAGTGTTCATCAACCAGTGTTTGTGTTTGATCTCTTCTTCGAGTTGGTTTTCACTCCAGCCACTGTAGCCGGCAAAAAAACGAACCTCGTATGATTTTACCTTCCCATGTTCAATCATGTGAATAAGCTCGTTAAAATCTCCTCCGAGAAAAATATTATTCGCTACATGAATAGAATCAGGCAGATCATGCCCCAGTGTATGCAAAAAGAATAATTGATTCTTGGCCACAGGGCCGCCTTCATAAATAGGGTAATTGCCATTTTTTACCTGTGGCCTTACGTCACGCAAAACAAATTGTGTTTTAAAATTCAGGCTGAAACCAATAGCGCCCTCTTCCGAATGATTAGTAAGGTATACGACGGAACGATTAAAAAATCCATCGTGCAATAAAGGATGGGCTATAAGAAGTTGACCCTGCATATGGTAAATCTAAATAAAAAAATATCTTTTCTGCATGAATTAATTAACGACTTTTCAAAAATTTTATTGCCGCTACCATGTATTTTGAATAGGTTTGTATCTTTAATAATTATTGAACCGTTATGATTCTTGCTGCTATAGTTGTTACAGATCAAAACAATGCTATCGGAAAAAACAACCAGTTGCTTTGTCATTTACCTGCTGATCTGAAGTTTTTTAAAACCACTACCATGGGTTGTCCTATTATTATGGGCCGTAAAACCTATGAAAGTATTGGACGTTTATTGCCGGGACGAAGAAACATTGTGATCACACGCAGCTCCGATTATAAAATAGAAGGTGCCGAAATTTATCATTCGGTAGATACGGCACTAAAAAGCTGTAAGGAAGACAAAGTGTTTATTATTGGAGGCGCCGAAATATTTAAACAAGCCTTTATTCAGATTACCGAAGTTTACAGAACCTCCATCCAACATAGCTTTGAAGCCGATACCTGGTTTCCCGAGTTAAAATCATCGGAGTTCAGTAAAGTATGGGAAGAATGCCATAGCGCTGATGAAAAAAACAAGTTTGACTATTGTTTCCAGAAATGGGAGAGGATTATCTGAGTTGAAAAG
>JAYSYG010000380.1:0-4871 GCA_043716685.1 Sphingobacteriaceae bacterium
TAGGTTCCGCCGGATCACCTATTGGACATCTTAAGATCTCTCCCGATGGTAAAAAAATAGCCATGGCCACTGGGGGTGCTTCAACTCCAACTAATTTAGGGAGTGGAGGCTTTCAACTATTTGATTTTGATGCGTCATCTGGCCTAGTGTCCAACGCTTTAACACTACTAAGTGGGACAGCTTTACCAAATAGCTATCCTTACGGAATGGAGTTTTCGCCCGACGGAACAAAACTATATGGTACCACTTCAATTTTGTCATCCACCAATACAACAGGTCTCTATCAATGGAATATTTGCGCCTCGACAAACTCAGCTATTATTGTGTCTCAATATTCTGTTAGCTTAGGGAATATTAACCTCGGCTCGATACAATGGGCCATAGATGATAAACTTTATGTTGCTGTAGGAAATACACAAAGTCTCAGCGTAATAAACAATCCTAACGCAAGTGGTGCAGCTATGAACTTTGTGCAAAACGCATTAAGCGTTGCGCCCAAAACTTGTCGCCTAGGCCTCCCTAATTATATCAATCGCTACACACGGCAAGTACCATCCCCCTTCACCAACACGCTAGCTTGCCAAACAAGTTCATTCTCACTACCACCTGTGCCAACGTTCAGCAGTGGTTGTAGCACCACGCCTTATTCACCAAGCAGTTATTTATGGGATTTCGGGGAGCCTTCTGCGGGTGCGGCTAACACCTCTACACTTACAAACCCTGCGCACACGTATGCAGGTACCGGCACTTACACGGCTTCGCTTATTTTGTATGGCGCTTGTACCAATGATACTTTAAAGAAAATAATTACGGTTACAACGCCCGGCCCTACCGTAAGTGTTGCCGGTAATTTTACTATTTGTAAAGGAGATAAATATACCTACACCGTAAGCGGCGCCGGCAGTTATGTATGGAGTACGAGTTCTACCGCTACTTCAATAGCCCTTAACCCCGCAAATACAACTACGTATTCCGTATCCGGCACACTGAACAGTTGCACGCTCTCAAAAACCTTTACTATAACGGTCAACCCCTGCACCGGCATAAAAACACAGCAGAATAACGGTGCCTTTACTGTTTTTCCAAATCCATTTAATGATCTGCTTTCTGTTGAGGCAAGCACTTCTTCTGAGCTGATGATCTTTGATCTTAGCGGTAATCTTGTTCTTAAAAATAAAATTAATACAGGTCGTAATGAAATTAATACCTCCGAATTAAAAGCGGGAGTGTATCTGATTCAGGCGAAGAATGGGGACAGTGTTTGGAGAGGAAGATTTGTGAAGGTGGAGTAAGGTTTAAATACGGAGATAACAAACACACTGAGGCACAGAGGTAAATAATACTTAACATAACCAACCTGAAAGATAACCGCAACGTATATGTTAGAAAAGACACTACGATAGATAAAAATTTAAAATCCAATTGAAAATCACAATTAAGCATATACTTCAAGGAATACTATTTCTTGCCGGAATGAATATGTTTTCGCAAACAATTCAAGCAACATTTTCAAAAGAACACGACAAAAATCACGACGAATGCGGGTCAACACTTTTATTAAAACAGAATCTTCTGCAGGATACTGGCATGGAAAATCGCCTTAAAAATTTAAACTTGTCGGGTATTGGCAATTCAAATGGTATCGGAAATAAAAGCTCTCCCCCTGGGTCTTACATTATACCTATAGTATTTCACGTTATTACAGATCCCAATAATCTTACTGTTGCACCAAGTTATTCTCAGATTCAAATGCAGCTGGCAAGCCTTAATGCGGCTTTTTCAAATAGTTTGGCTAGCTTGAACAATGTTCCAGTTGGAGTTCATGCCTTAAACACGATGATCCAATTTTGTTTTGCAAAAAAAAGATGGGTTAATAATATTCAAACTGCATGGCCAACAGCCAGCGTAGGAGTTGTATATCATAGCGTAACCAACTCAATTACCACAAATATTGATATTACCAATAACACTAGTATGGCTACTTTAGCTGCTCTAACGAATGCCCAATACCCCCCTAGTATGTATCTTAATGTCTGGTGTGTCCCGAACATATCTACTTCAGGAAATACCAATATCAATGCTCCACCCAGTGTAATTGGGATTGGAACTTTTCCCTGGATGACCTTACCTATTGATGGGATTGTTATGCGCAATGACTGTATTGGTAACAACACCTACAATAATTTCCCAGGTAACATGTTCTCTTATCTTGATAAAGGAAATATACTGGTGCACGAGGCCGGCCACTACCTGGGTCTATTCCATACATTTGAAACAATAACAGGGTCTAACATTTCTACCGTCGGTGGAACTGTTGGTTGTTATGGCGTCACGAGTCCAACCGCGGAAGGCGATTTGATATTTGACACTCCACCTACCATGATCAATGGTCAAATCCCGCCCGGAAACTACAATACCTGCAATGAATCTTATTTTCCTTACGGCACAACAGCATCTGCAAATGTAAATGATCAATTAGAGAATTTTATGAGCTACAGTGACGATGACTACATGAATACATTTACCAATAAACAGAAAGAACGCATGTGGGGCGCTTTGGATAATACCTGGAATACTACATTTTTAAATGGTCAACGAGCGAACCTGGCATCTTCTACAAACTTAAATCAAACAGGTGTAAACCATACTCCGGCATGTGGTCCGGGACTTTTGAATGCCAATTTTACTTATTCTTTAATGACAGCTTCTATTACCTGTTCTACCACACCAGTACAGTTCTTTCAACCTATACTCCCTGGTTATTTATCCACTACAACACATACCTGGTATTTTGGAGATGGCTCAAACAGCACTGTAGTGAATCCATTTCATATATATAACACTGCTCCGTACAACTTCACGGCCACTCTAGTTGTTTCAGATGGAAGCGCTATAACTTCGTCCACATTAAATATTAATATTCCGTCTGGAATACCTGAAATAGTTAGCTGGAGTGGAAAGGACCATTCTGTATGCCGTGGAACGGAACAAACGATTCTGGTTAAGTTCCCATATTCCGCTCAAGCTGCCATTCTTACAGATGGCATTACTAACTATATGGTAGCTTCAGATTATACCATTAATCCGGGTGAAGAATACAGTTTACCCTTTACATTTATAATCAACAATAGCGGAACCTGGAGCCTCTCTTTGGGTAGTTGCAATAGTTCTACGGCGGTGGCTAGCTTTACAGTAGCAGATTGCTGCGGTAATTTGGTCTACAATGGGGATATGGAAAGCGGTCCGGTAGGGTTTACGTCTCAGTATATTTTAACTTCCTATTATTATGGGATTGGTTTTGCCGCAATTGATTATCCATTTGGTTTGTTTGTCACTCCCCCTTATCTAAATCAAACCGGAAGAGTTTTTATGGTTGACGCATACGGAGACGATGGCTGTGGTGTACCAAGTGTTAATACACTTTTGCTTGGTCAAACTATTACAGGTCTTAAACCTTCTGTCGATTACTATATTTCCTTTAAAAGCAATACAAGCGTTGATTCCAATATTTTTTTATGTGCAAATAAATTCAGGTTCAAGTTTTACTGTAGCGTGTCTCCCAATTTACTGAACACAACCGTTCTTCCATGTAACTCTCCAAATCTTACTCAATTGATGCCAGGGAGTTATCCCCGGATGCAGGTACATAGTTTTAAAATTACTACACCTCCAAGCATCAATCCCGCGACCACGTTCAGCCTCGAATTATACGAGGTGGAAAATAGACGGGATGATGGATTTGACTATACTTTAGACAATTTTATCGTTTCGCGCATGAATGGTGCTTTGGATATAACTCCTCGGACTTCAACAATAATGCCATGCTTGACCGGATCAGTGCAATTAAATGCAATAAGTAGTTGCTCTAATATTTCCAACTACAATCTAATTTGGCAGCCGCCAACTGGACTTTCCTGTAGCACCTGTATAAATCCTGTTGCCACCGTATCGGTAACAACCATTTACACTTTAATAGCTATTCCTCCAATTTCTACTCCACCTTCTCCAAATGCTTTCATTACTACTACGGTATACGCAGTCGGCCCCACTATGAATATTGCAACAACAACTTTACCACCGTGCCATCCAACTACTTATTCCCTAACAGCCTTAAATGCCATTACAGCGACTTGGCAGCCAGGCAATACCTCATCTTTAAGCATAATAGTTTCACCCTCAATAGCAATTTCATATTCAGTGGCGGGTACAGTACTCTATAACCAAAAAACCTGTTTAAGTTCTAGCGTAATGATACTTTCCGCAGACCTTAAGCCTTCTGTTATGGCTGTAGCTGAAAAAAGTATCATTTGTAGGGGCGAATCGGTAAATATCTACGGTTCCGGAGTTAGCACATACACATGGAATACGATGCAAACAACTTCCGTAATAAATGTATCACCACAACAATCTACTACTTATTCACTAGAAGGTACTGCCGCAAATGGTTGTCTTGGCAAACCCTCTAAAGTGATCGTAAAAGTTTCGTCCTGTTATGGCTTAAGCAATTACGACCAAGACATCGGTTTCTTTGTGGTTTATCCCAACCCAACTATGGGCGAAGTATTTATTGAAACGCCCTTATTTCCTATTGCGGTTATTCTTTATGACGCAACAGGAAAAAAACTAATTGAAAAAACATTTCATGAAAATCAACCGGTTATTGAAATGACCACTTATTCAAAAGGTATTTATTTACTCAGGATTATTACTGACAATGCAACGGCAACGGAAGAAATAAAAATAATTAAAACGGATTAACATAAAGAGGCCGCAATGAGATCACAACCTCCGAATTAAAAGTGGGAGTGTATCTGATTCAGGCGAAGAGTGGGGACAGTGTTTGGAGAGGAAGATTTGTGAAGGTGGAGTAA
>JAYSYG010000039.1:0-2499 GCA_043716685.1 Sphingobacteriaceae bacterium
GCCAAAGAAACACTAAATACAACAAGAGCGGCTATGTTGCCGGGAGAAGTGTACAATTTAATAAACCCTTTTACTTCCTCAGGATTTGTGTTCAGAATAGTCTGCACAACCGAAAAAGTAAGACGGTAAGAAAAAATAATGTAATAGATGCAATCAGCAAGGATGATAAGACCAACCGCAAATAAATAAAGTAGCGAAAAATAAACCAGGAATAATTTCAGCGTACGTTTTTTTACATACCGGAAAGAAAGCGATAACAGGAAAAAGGTGACAACAATGCTCGCAAAGAACAGAATTTCCTTGTAGGTCAATTCCAGGTCCTGTTTATTTCCCCTGATAAATCCATATTCCGCCGGGTTTACCTTTTTTAAAAGATATCCTAACAAAAGAGACAAAGAAGAAATTAAAAAGGCAGATACCAAAAAAAAGAATACATGCAGCCAGGTCCTGTCTGCTTTTAATTTCAGAAAATTATTTTTAAACATAGAAGATGTGTGAATTGAATTTTTGGGCAGCAAAACAAATATCGCAAAAAATCTTTCAATTACTTCTTTGGGCTCAAACTTACCTTCTGCCTTGTCCATAGCCCCTCGCCAGATAATAATCCGACCGGATATTAAAAATAAGCCCTTATCTGCGCACCGCCAAGATGCACCGTAGGCGAATGCGGTGTTTTCCTTCCTGAATAATTAATACTGATCTGGATATTGCTGTTCAGGTTCCTCTGGTAATTCAATTCCCAGGTATAATTGTTGCCCTTACTTAAACCATTCAGCATTTCATATGCAACAGCAGAGTTTTCCGCATCGTTGTACTGGATCTTTATCATATCAAATCGTCCCGTGAGACTACCTTTCTCCGTTTGGTTGTATTTGATCTCAAAAGCATAGGTATGTAAAAAAGCAAGCTGAATTCCGTCTTCCACTTTATTTCTTTTTTCAGTGTATTTATAAATAAGACTTAGCCTAAATGTGGTGTTTGGCTGAAATACTAATTTCTGCTCGGTTTCGTAAGATTTTATTTTATAATTACGTGCTGAAAAATAAGCGGAACTGTTTCCTTTTTTGCTAACCAGGTTATCACTGTTTATCGCCCAGGATCTTAAAAAATTAACGCGCCATTTAACTTCATCCGAGAAAATGGTTTTCTCTTCTATGCCGTTTGTTAAGAGTTGGCGTGACTTATTATCAATGTGTGTATAATCAGCGCCGAACACAGCAGAACTTTGGTTAAAAAAAATACTGTACCGGCTGTTATTATTCGCAGCAAGAAGAAAGCTATCGGGAATGATCACAAGGGGGTTATAGTTATTGATCACTTTATTATCACGGATCTTATTGTCAAACCTCAGCGCAGTCTGTAGTACCCACCGGTTTGCAAAGCGGTTTATGGCTTTTTTCTGATTTCTTAAAATAGACGAAGGCCTAATGCTGACAGAGATACTCAGCTGATTCTGCAACACTTTTACATACTCGCTGGTGGGCGTATAAAAACGAATATATTGCTGCCGGTCTGCGAAAGAAGTGAGTTCAAATTCATCTTTCTCTTTTAAGCCATTGTTGTTGTAATCGTTCCAGGCATACTGTCCCTGTCCTGGCGCTACTTCCAGGTAATAATAATCCCGCTTGTTTTCCTGGCCATAACCCGTTTCGTAAAAAATACTTGAGGTGAGCAAGCCTTTAAAATACCGCGGATTATACTCTACCCTGTTTAGCAACGTATTATCCGGCTTAAGCGTGCTGTTAGGGGTGATGTTTCCTTTGAGTTCCAACTTACGGTAAGTAACAAGAACAGTGATGGGGTTATTCTTAATGGAAAAAATGGAAGCCTGTAGTCCTATATTCGTCGCAAAGGTACTGTCTTTTAAACCCAGGTCATTTCCCTTTCTCCGGTAAGCCAATTTATCCCTGCGCTCTTTGTAAAAAACGCGTACATTATTTTTAGAGCTATCGGCGTTGGATACGCTTCCCTCCCACTCCCAGAACTGGTAAGACTTTGGCACAAGAGCGTTCCCCGGAGAGTTGCGGAATAAATTATTCTCGAACACATCGGTATAGGCGAATTTTAGTTTTTCAATGCGCTTCGACACCAACGTTTTATGCCGGTAAAACTCAGTAGTTTGTGCATTTAGTTTGTCGGTAGTAGTTAAATAAGCACCGTTATAATTTCCGGTAACAGTTTTGGTTTTGTAATCTCCATTTATATTGTGACGGATTCCTTCGTAATTTTTTCCTTCGTTAAAAAAATTAAACATATAACTTAAAGCGGCACGTTTAGTGTTTACTAGACCCACTTCTGCACTCCCAATGGTCTGGTCGTTAAGCAGTATACTTGTCAGCGGCCTGTTCCAGTCTCGGTCAAATTCAATACTGCGGAAACGTTCTATTTGTCTGAATTCCTTCTGTACAAATTCATAGTTCAGATTGTAAATTAATTTTGTTTCTCCTTTAACAGAATCTGTTTTCAAAACACTTTGATTCCTGCTGAACACTTTAACGC
>JAYSYG010000381.1:0-1503 GCA_043716685.1 Sphingobacteriaceae bacterium
AAAGAAATTATCCAAAAATACAATTTGGGCACTTCGGCCAGTGTGATTAAAGCAAAAAAAAGTCTTATAGCCAAAGAAATTATAGACGATCACAACAAACAACTCTTTTTTCTGGACCCCGGATTTGAGTTATGGTTTATCCAAAACATAGTAAAATAGAGGCTTTAATAGCTTACCAATTGGTAAGTTACCAACTGGTAAGTATACCGTGTAGAGGTTTTAATTTGTTTGTTAAACCTTTGTTTTTATAGTATCTTTATACTCTTTAACTTTTTATGGAATTACATGCATTAACCGCGATATCTCCTGTTGATGGTCGTTACAGAAAAACCACAGAGGCGCTGGACATTTATTTTTCAGAGTTTGGACTGATCAAATACAGGGTTTTAGTGGAAATAGAATATTTTATTTCATTATCAGCACTGGGACTGCCACAACTTCCTGCCATGGATGCCTCTCAAAAAGAAGGCTTGAGGTCCATCTACAAAAATTTCAAAATTGAAGACGCATTAAAAGTTAAGGAAACAGAAAAAACCACAAACCACGATGTAAAAGCAGTTGAGTATTTTATCAAGGAAAAGCTCGAAGGCCTTAATTTATCGGCTTATTCTGAATTTGTGCATTTTGGCTTAACCTCGCAGGATATTAACAATACAAGCATCCCACTTTCTTTAAAAGAAGCTTCGGTAAACGTCTTGTTTCCATCCATCAAAGAAATTATCGAAAAAATAACCGGCTTTAGCAGAGATTGGAAAGACATTTCACTTTTAGCAAGAACGCATGGTCAGCCGGCCTCACCCACCAAATTAGGGAAGGAATTTTATGTGTTTGTAGAGCGCCTCAATGCGCAACTGGAGCAATTGGTTAAAATACCATTCTCGGCAAAATTCGGTGGCGCCACAGGTAATTTTAATGCACACCAGGTCGCATACCCCAGACAAAACTGGATCGCTTTTGGAAATGATTTTGTAAACACTACACTGGGTTTACACCGCTCGCAGTTTACCACGCAAATTGAACATTACGATAACATTGGCGCTTATTTCGATGCCCTGAAACGTATAAATACGATCCTTATCGATTTTTCACGCGACGTGTGGACATACGTGAGTATGGATTATTTTAAACAAAAATTAAAAGCCGGGGAAGTAGGTTCCTCAGCAATGCCACACAAAGTAAACCCCATTGATTTTGAAAATGCAGAAGGAAATCTAGGGATCGCAAATGCATTGCTTGAACACCTCTCTGTAAAACTACCTGTATCACGTTTACAACGCGATCTTACAGACAGTACAGTACTCCGGAATATTGGTGTACCACTGGCTCACTCCCTAATCTCGTATTCAAGTATTTTAAAAGGGCTAAATAAACTGATTTTAAATGAAGCCAGCTTAAAACAAGATCTTGAAGACAACTGGGCCGTGGTTGCCGAAGCCCTTCAAACCATTTTAAGAAGAGAGGGGTATCCTAAACCTTATGAAGCTTTAAAAGATCTTACACGCA
>JAYSYG010000382.1:0-1503 GCA_043716685.1 Sphingobacteriaceae bacterium
CGGTTATAGAGATCAGCTATTTGAAAAGCTTAATGTCAAAAACCGGGTTGGTCTTGTCCTTTATGCGATCAGGGACAAACTTGTTGAACTTTAGATTGACATCCCTTTACTAACTGTGCGAAACTATTTTGATGTTTTACGCAATTAATAGTTTATAAATCATGTGGACATTCATTTCAGACAGTTTCTGCTAAAACGCCTTAATAATAACCGGATGTATTGGTTTACACGAAATCCTAATCAAATACCAGTTTATTCCTGCGGTCCATAAGCGTCCTGCCATGCCCTCCAGCCTCCGGCCATGGAAAACACATTTTGATAACCCATTTTTTGCAGATTATCTGCTGAAAGAGCGGAGCGTAATCCACCTCCACAATACAAAATCAGCTCGGTATTTTTATCCGGAAACATGGCAACAATATCACGCTCTATAATACCCCGACCCAAGTGGACTGCCTTCTTAGCATGACCCTTATCCCACTCATTATCTTCGCGTATATCAATTAAGGCAGAGCCTTGCTCTATTCTTTGGAGAGTCTCAACTACTGAAACTTCGGCAATGTTCTTTTTAGCATCATTAACCAGTTGCTCAAATTCTTTAGAATGGTCCATTGTGTTGATTTTCAAAACAATTTGCTTTTTTAAATTTAATTAAAAGCCTCAGCTTTGCAAATTCCCTCTTAGTATATGTTTGCCAATTTATGTAAAGAGAACAACTATTGATAATCCCAACAAATACAATTAAATTACTCTATAGATTTAAATTCCGGTGCCTCAAAAAATACAGATTTAGTCAGATCATTGATATAGTTTACAGGATTTTCAAGCCCTGAATTAGGCAGTTCAATTGTTATTATCTATTTGTATGTCGAATAACTCTTTTGACGTATTCCCCTTTGAAGCGAATGACGGTTTTAGCTGCAACTTATGGCGGTTAAAAGCCAGCTCACCTTCAGAAAGAGGGCCCGTGTTGCTTGTGCATGGGGCCGGTGTTCGCAGCAATATTTTTAATCCGCCCAATGGTAAAAATCTGCTCAATGTTTTATCAGAAGCTGGCTACGATGTTTGGCTTGAAAACTGGCGTGGCAGCATTGAATGTATAAAAAACGAATGGGACTTAGATCAGGTAGCCCAAAATGATCATCCCGCTGCGGTACAGGAAGTTTGCCGGGTTACAGGAGCATCAAGTCTAAAAGCCATTATCCATTGCCAGGGTTCAACAAGTTTCATGATCTCGGCAGTTAACGGCTTAATTCCGCAGGTAAAAACCATTGTGTCAAACGCCGTATCGCTTCACCCGGTGGTTCCCCATTTCTCCAAATTCAAATTAAACTATATAGTTCCGCTTGTTAAGCCGATAACTAAATATCTAAACCCTAAATGGGGCGATGATGCACCGGATTTGAAAGCAAAAGCGTTCAGGTTACTGGTTAAACTTACCCATCCGGAAGATGATACAGATGTTGGCAAATTTGTAAGTTTTACATATGGAACCGGATTCCC
>JAYSYG010000383.1:0-4852 GCA_043716685.1 Sphingobacteriaceae bacterium
GTCCACGTGCCTGTGGCACCGCCACCATCACTTGACCAGACATTCACCCCGCCAACATCCACCCTGTTTTTATTGGTAGGCGAAACAGCAATGGCAAGATCATACCATCCCTGCCCCCCGCCTGCAGTTCCTGCGCAGGCATTGGCCAATACATCGGGAGTGGTGGACATGACACTGAACAATACACCACTGTTTGTAGAGCGGTATAATCCTCCAAAACCGCTTGAGGCATTGCTTGAGCGCAATACATAAACATAAGTAGGATCAGCAGGACTTACAGCAATGGCAATTCTGTTAGCACCCGTTGTTGGAATACCATTTGAAACAGAAGCGAAAGAAACGCCGGCATTTGTAGAAAGATAAAGGCTTGTACCGCCAAGGTAAACTGTATTTGGATCACCTGGCTTAAAATCGATGTCGTACCAGTTACCTCCGAGTATATTTGTCCAGCTTGTACCGCCATTGGTAGTGCGGTAAAGACCCGCGTTGGTAGCAGCGAGCAATATCTGTGGATTAGACGGGTTTATGACTAACCGCCTCATCTGCATTTGCGTATTCACTGCAAAAACAAGACCGCTGGCATTCCAGGTAAGACCGCCGTCGGTTGACTTTAGCACCCCGATACAATACGTATCACCGGCATCTCCATCTCCTGTAGCTAAGTACATAGTAGCGGGATTTGTTGGATCAATCGCAAGATCTGAGCAGCCAATAACGGAAAGGTAATCTGTGTTGGTACTCCAGGTCACCCCCCCATCTGTGGTCTTCCATAACCCACCAGCAGGTGCGCCCGCCCAAAAGGTTGTAGGAGTGGTTGGATGGAACGTTATAAAATTATCCCGTCCCGCCTTACGCGGAAAACCATTGGTTGCAACACCACTCATTGGTCCCATAGGCCCCATGGCAGTCCAGGTGGTACTTGCCATTGTACTGCTGGATTTATTTCCACCCGTATTTTGCGCAAGAAATTCCAGGTAATTATCGAGGTTTTTAGACAGTAAAGAAAGATTTCCCGAAGGATAAACACGGGGAGATACAAAATCTTCCCAGCGCTTAAAGGGTTTATACCCGATACCAGACTGTGTAATGTCTTTGTCTTTAAAATATTCGTTAAAAGCCGCCTGGATCTCATAAAAATTTCGTCCGGGCTCCTGCATAATTTCGGGCCAGGTTTGCGAAAAACATGTTTTACCAATAAGAACGGCACTAAAAAAGAATACTATTTTTTTCATCTCATGTTAATATTTTTCTAAAGTAGACAATCCATATTTAAGTCTCAACTTTTTTTAGTTAAAACAAGCGGCATTTCTTACATTTGATCATGGTCTACAAAATCAGCTTTATCCTCTTTCTTTTTAGTGCCTTTTCAGGCGTGTCGCAAAAAAAATGCGTGAATATCCCTATCACTTATACAGACCCTTATTGTGGGGGGGCAAGGCCAACAAAAGAAATAGAAGCAGCGGCGCAAACCCCTAAACCTTATGCAAACAAAATACTGGTAGTTGTCTCCGAATCGGGAAAAACCCTGGTTGTAAAAACAAATTCGACGGGGATATTAAAATTAAAACTAAAAGCAGGTTCCTACAAAATATATGAGGCTTGGCGGTATTACAAACAAGCTCCTGCCCCCACTCAGCTAAAAGATATGGACCCGGAGTGTTTGAAGTTGGAATGGCAAAAAGAAACTTACAGTCTTAAAATAGATTCAAAAAACACCGATATTCTTTTAAAAAACGAGATAGTCCTGCACTGTCCCTGGGCAATTCCCTGCTTGCTCGAATCGGCAAAACCTCCGGTACCTGAATAGGGCGCATGATGAGGGTTGTGGGGAAGCTGATCACTAAAATGATTCCAGCCCCCAGCCCTCCTGATTAAATGAAAAACAAACGATTCAATATTTGCCCGTGTTTTACCGGTTATAAACAACTAAAACGATTTAATTAACATTTAGATTTAACAAATTGCCTCTTCGTCGAAATTCGAGCCATTGAACTGTCTTCATTCGAAAAAAGTTGTATCTTCGTTCTGTTAATTAAATCCAATACCATGTCAATATTCAGAAGTTTGTTAATCGCTGGAATTCTATTTCTAATTCCCGGTATGTTATTTTCGCAATCGCCCAAAAAATATTGCGATGCAGCAGAAAAATTTGAGAAAGCAAAAAACTACGAAGGTGCTATTGAGAATTATTCAAAAGCACTTGAAATGGATCCGAAATTTGAAAAAGCGTATATAGCGCGGGCTTTATGCTACGAAAAGATCAACTTTAAGCTTGAAGCTGTGGAAGATTATAAAAAAGCGCTTGTTTTTAATCCTAAAGAAAAAGAATATTTCTTCAATGCCGGCCGTTTATTAGCTGACCTTGGTAAAAACGCGGAGGCCGACGAAATGTTGCGTAAGGCTATTGAGCGCGACAAAGGATATTCAGAAGCCCTTGCAATAGAGGTAAAGGTTCTCTTTGCTCTTAAGGATTATGCGTATGGTTTAAAAGTAACTGAAATGGCGCTTGATGATAAAAAAACTGCGCCAAGTTTGTATAATCATGCAGTAATGTTTGACAGTTTGAAAAATAATATAGAAGCTGAAAAATTTTACAGAAGTGCAAAACAGGCAGACCCTAAATTTATTGCTGCTTATGTAGCTCTTGCTCTTACTCAAATTGAGTTGGGTAAAAATGAGGATGCAATGAAAACCTGTGATGAGGCTTTGATCAAAGATCCAAGTAACCCGGAAGTGTTTTATGCAAAAAGTCTTGTAAATGCTGCTAAAAAAGATTACCAGAATGCAATTAATGAGATTACAAAAGTGATTTTAACTAAACCGACAGTTAACTCATTTATGTTAAGGGCCTCTTTTTATGCTATACTTGGTCAGCACCACAATGCTATTAATGATTACTCTCAGGTAATCCGTATCGACGAAAAGGATATTATGGCTTACCTCAACAGGGCTTATGCCAACGAGCAGATCCAGAACTTTAAAGCTGCCTTATCCGATTACAATAAAGTTGCTTCATTGGCAAATGGTAACGACAAAATTGATGGGATCGTTAAGCAGGCTAAAAAGAAAATTTATGAATTAAACAAAGAAAGTGCAAAACCTGAAATTGAACTTACCTCAATAAAGTCAGATAAAAATACGATCAAGATCTCAGCAGACAAAAATGACATCAGTATTAAAGGTGTTGTAAAAGATGCCAGCCTTATTAAAAATATCAACGTTAATTCTGGAACAGCCGTCTTCTCAATGGATTCTATGAATCCTGTATTTATCCTCACAATCAACGATCTGATAAAGCTTAATGAAATTACTGTAAGCGCTACAGACGTTTATAATAATACGCAGATCACTCAGTTTAAGATTGAAAAAACAGAAAGTGATAAGCCTATCATTGCGATAGAAACACCAATTGCAACGTTCGAAAATGAGATCTTTATTGAAAACAATAATCAGGAAATTTATTTGCAGGGTAAAATTAAAGATGCAAGCTTAATCGAATCTATCAATATTGATGGCGTTAGTGCTTCTTTTAATCCTACAAATCTTAATCCTGAATTCTCTACGCAAATAAAAATTTCCGATAAATCAAAAATCTCTATCACCGTTAAAGATATTTATGGTAACGAGAACGTGCAGGTATACGCACTTAATCGTACAGCTGCAACAGCTGGCATAGATAACCCAATGGGTAATACCTGGGTAGTATTTATTGAAAATAGCAAGTACACAAGTTTCCCAAGTCTTGAAGGTCCGGCAAAAGATGTTACGGCAATGAGAACTGCTTTGGCTAACTATAAAATAACCAAAACGATCCTTAAGCAAAACATGACCAAAACAGAAATGGAAAAATTCTTCTCTATTGAGTTAAGGGATTATGTAAAAAACAATAATATTAATTCTCTGTTGATCTGGTACGCTGGTCATGGTAAATATGTAAGTCCAACTGGATATTGGGTGCCTTCAGATGGAAAAACAGATGATGAGTTCAGTTATTTTGGTATTAATAACCTTAAAGCAGCCATGCAGTCTTATGCCGGTAAATTAGTTCATACTCTTGTTATTACCGATGCCTGCGAATCAGGAGCAACCTTCTTAATGGCAATGCGTGGTGGCGACGACGAGAAACGTTGTGACAATTTCGAACTTACCAAAGCAAAATCTTCACAAGTGTTTACTTCGGCAGGTTATGAGCTTGCATCTGATAACTCTCAATTCACTAAAACATTTGTAAACTGCCTTAACAATAACGTGGATGCGTGTTTACCAATTGAAAAAATAGTGAAAAAAGTTACGGTATCTGTTTCTCAGGCAGGTAACCAGGCCCCAAAATTCGGAAAAATAAAAGACCTTGAAGACGAAGGCGGTACTTATTTCTTTATCAAAAAATAATACGTTTTGATTGTATAATATTATATGTATATAAGAAAGATTATACAATTCCTTTTATTAGTATTCCCCCTCTTATTAAGTGCGCAAACCTATCATTTCACCAATTACGGTGTAAAAGATGGGTTGGCGCAATCTAATGTTTCAGGTATTGTACAGGATAGCGCCGGCTTTTACTGGCTTGCGACCGACGGCGGTGTTTCGCGTTTTGACGGGAAGAATTTTATTAATTATACTACCGAAGATGGTCTTGCAGATAACAACGTAAGTGCGATTTTTCTAGATAAGAATAATCATATCTGGCTGGGCCATGAGAATGGTACACTTACGAAATACGATGGCAAAACATTTACTGAAATAAAATCAAAACTGCTTCCGAAGGATAAAAAAATCTTCGGTTTTTTCCAGGACAAAGCCGGAAGTTTATGGATCTCCACTTTTTCAGCAGGTGTAATCAAGATCCTTG
>JAYSYG010000384.1:0-4836 GCA_043716685.1 Sphingobacteriaceae bacterium
GGGTGAACCAAAATAGCAGCATTTAATTTTTCACAGGCAGCAAAAAACTCATCGAACTGCGGCTCGCTTAAATTTAAATTATTGATATTGCTCCCGATCTGAACTCCCTTAAAGCCATTCTTCATGCTGCGCTCAAGTTCTTTAACAGCCAGTGAGGTATTCTGCATTGGCACTGTTGCTAGGCCAATAAACTTATCCGGGTGACTACTTACTGTCGAGGCGATATCATCGTTTAAAAATTCGCTCAACTCAAGGCAATCTTTCGCCTGTGCATTGTAGCTGAACATCACCGGGATGGTACAGATCACCTGCATGTCGGCCTTATGTTGCTGCATCTCTTCTATTCTCACTTCAGCATCCCAGCAATTATCCGTAATCTCCCTGAAGCGCTTGTTTCCCTGCATCATCCAGGCACGCCCTGCAGCATGATGGTTGAGGGTGATAAATTCTCCGTAACCAAACTTTTTTGAAAAGTCAGGCAAATGTTTTGGTATAATGTGTGTGTGTGTGTCTATTGTAAACATGACCTTTATTTTTTAACCGTTTGTTTTCTTTCCAATTCGTATTTGTAAAACTGCCTGCCGAATTCAGCGAGATATGGCAAGGCTACTGTTTTATAATCGTATTTGCCGTCATTTATTATTTCGTCTTCGTTGGCATAAATAACTGCGCTCAACATAAATTCCACATTGTTTTTTTTGTCATAAAAATAGGCGCAATCAGACATAAAGCCATAAGACTGGCCTACAATATTAGTGATTATTAAATTCGTATCCTTTATAGGATCCTTTGAATCACCATAGAAAAGATATTTTTTATAACTGTCGTAATAGGTTTTTGTGTTATACAATGGATTGGAACTCTGGCGCGGATAATAACTCAAATAGTTTAGCAAAAATTTTCTTTGGTCCAGGGAAATGTCAAATCTTGTCTCATGATTAAAAATCAGTTCCTTCAAAATAGAATGACAATCAACCAATGTGAGGTAATTAGACCCAGCAAAACTTTTAGGAGTGTTCACCCGTTTGTTATTTACATTATAATATGCCTTTCCTACTAACATATTTATTGGGGGAGTGGTATATGCCTTTGAAGGGTTTTGCTCCTTTTGACTATAAATAACTTTTAAATTCTGGTCCAGGAACCTAACGGGGTTTGTCACGAGGTTATCCCTTCCCATACAATTGCCATCGTAGCGGTTAATGATCCTTGCTGTTGGAAACCCTTTTTCCTCCAGATTTTTATGAATGTAATCCACGCCTAAAAACTCATAAACCCTGCTAAAAGATTCATTATCGCTTACCAGAAGCATTTTTTTTATGTAGTGCGCAACGCTTGGATAATGAGTTGTTGATGAAGTATCGCGTGTTACCCTTTTATGACAGGTAATAGAGCTGTCTGTAAACATAAAAGCATCTTCTTTAACGCCTATTTCGTTGAGCTTTTGAAGAGCAAGAATACTTGTTGGTAATTTGACAAGGCTGGCGCAATAAAAATAATTTTCCGGTTTAACGTTAAAATAATAGTCTACAAAAACAGGTCTATTATCCAGGTAATCAATGCGCGTATAAACAATCTGTAAGTGGTATTTGTCTGGGCTTGCGGAAATTTTCTTTAAAAGAGGATGTTTATTAAAAATGGTATCGAAGCTAAACTGGCAACATACGTTTCCAAACGACAGAATATAAAACAATATGACTAATCCCGCCTTGCACATATGAATTTATTTGCGTTTTGCGATCATGAGGTTACTATTTTTGTCTTTAAAATTATACCCAATTCCAAAACCAAGGGGCGTTGCACCGTTTTGCTCATACAAGGAATCAAGATCTTTTTGGTACGCATTCTTAAATAAGGAAATAGGTTTTGTATATTCTCCGAATAACTTATATTCCCAGTTCGTGCCGCTTTTTACAAAATACTTGTAAGAAATTCCACTGTCGTCCTGCACTATAGTAGAAGCACCGTTAAGTATTACATTACGAACGTCTGAAAAATATGTTTTATGCAGAAGATAGGAAGCGCCTTTCAAATACGTATTAAAACCTTTCATATTAGTGAGATAGGTTTTAAAGCCCGGATTTTCTTTTAGCGCTACGTCCACCACGTTAAGCGAATAATAGGTCAGTTCCTTAATTTTATTGTCCGGGGTTTTAAAAAGTATTTCTACTCCCTTGCTTTTAAATTTAGACGCTTTTAATTCTTCAAAAGAAGCTATATACATTTTATTGCCAACAGAGTCTATCGTTACAGGTTTTGCAGAAACGATTCCATTTCCCCTACGATTCAAAAACAAAAAAAGCAAATGGATGGTTCCATCTACTTCGGTATTTTTAAGATCTTTGCTCATGCTCTCCGTTCTGAAAAAACTAAACTTTAAAATGGCATGCAGGGAAGAGTTGAGTTTGTTATAATACCGTTTTATAGAATCGCCTTCCATCCTGTTGAATGCGGGAAGTGATCCAACCGGCTCTAAACCAATGAGGATAAATTTTTTTGCCGTTGGAAAAAACAAATCTGCATACAGAATATCCGGGCCTGAAAAAGGATAGAACAACGTGCTTTCTGTTTTAATCTCTTTCGTTAATTCTTTGTCTCTGAATTCCGTTAATTTCATGATCCTTGACGAATCAAAATCCGACCAGCGTTCGGAAAAGTCAGCAGAGAAATCAATGTAGTGTTTGTTTCCGGTAACATTCGTATACATCTGCCCTTCAGGGTAAGTGCCCGCAATAAGCTGCGCAACCGCATTTAAGGAATCATTCACTTTTATCACAGGTAGTACTACCGCTTTCTCAAGACTATCAGAGGCGAGTGAATCTTTAAGGATCTCCTTTGCACGTTGATGTATTCCTTCTTTGGTAGAACATCCGGCAAGCAATACTACTAAAACCAGGTATTTAGTCATGGGCGCAAAAGTAGTGATTTGTACTGAGAAGTATAAAAAAAGCGGGACTTTTCCCGCTTTGCAAATGTATTAAAATTTATTCCAGACCTTTCTAAACCTATTCTTCACTGTCTCTTAACTCAATAAGTTTTGCCTTTATGCCTTTTAACTTTTCAATTACCTCTGCATTTGAACTTGCGCTTCCTTTTGAACCCATTTTGTTTTTAAGTTGGTCTTTAGCGCCCTGAATAGTAAATCCTTTTTGTTTTACCAACTCAACAATGCTTGCAATATGTTCAATGTCTTTTTTTGTGAATAAACGATTTCCTTTTTTATTTTTTGTTGGCTTAAGTACATCAAATTCCTTTTCCCAAAATCGAAGAGTGCTGGCATTTAAGTCAAACAATTCAGAAACCTCGCTAATAGAATAATATAGCTTTTCAGTTTCTTCTTTTTCGTTTATACTCATAATTATGGATTTATTATTAATTTAAAAGTAAATCTATTTGTCACAAAGTCAATCTTTAGTTTTCAACAGAAAACAAGGGATTTAAACAGTTAAGCGCAACATGTAGTCATAAAAAAAGCCACCTCACGGGTGGCTTAAGCTTAATTAAGTTTTTTTATGGAAGGTTCACAGTGTAAACATGGTTATTAATTGTTACTGTTGCATTCATGTCGCAAGCCCCATTACCAAAGTCAATTGTACGTACAGGGCGGCTTCCCGGAGTATAGACAATTGTTCCGCTTATGAAGGGATGACGGTGTGGTCTTAAAACCGGATCAGGAGCACAATTAAAATCCCTTACTAAATTGGTAGCTACTGCAGAATAGTTCTCTCCATTTGTATTCACACCACTTGCACTTCCGTTTAATTTCACAATGGCTTTCGTCCATACAATAGGGCGCGATTGTCCTTTGTAACAATTCGTATCGCTGGTATTTGTAAGTTCTTTAGTCCGGCTGCAGGTCCACGAAATAGTACCCGCATTGTTTGGTTTTACAATAGACACATTTGCTGCAACAGACCATTTAAGGTTTGTACCAGGGTTTACACCACTAGCAATGGTATTCGGCGTAATATTGCTTACTGTCTTATTTCCAATATTTACCGTATAATTGTCAACTACATAACTTTGTGAGGTCACATTCATACTAAAACCCGGGTTTCTGTAATGCGTTGCACCGGAAACTGAAGCTGAAAAATCATAAATTAATTTCCCGGTACGCGTGCGTCCATCCTGACCAATACATCCGGCAGTACCGAAATCAACAGTTACGGTTTGTCCCGAAATTGTAATCACGGCGCAGGAAGAAGATTCCATAGCCTCAATGCCAGAAGTGCCGGTAGTTTTATAAGTACT
This sequence comes from Sphingobacteriaceae bacterium, assembly GCA_043716685.1. Classification (GTDB taxonomy): domain Bacteria; phylum Bacteroidota; class Bacteroidia; order B-17B0; family Aurantibacillaceae; genus Aurantibacillus. Next base: position 4,252 of record JAYSYG010000384.1, read on the forward strand.
TAAAGAACCTCCATCAGAAACCTGACTCCCTATCGATTCTATATCCGCTGCAAAACTTTCTGCAACATTATTGTCTGTCGAAGTGCTTTGTTCCGTATCCTCTTCCTCAGCAGGCGTTTCTTTTTCTTTCTTACGGCAGGAACTGAATGATAAAGAAGCAATGGTGAAGACTATGGCTAAACCCAGGGAGATACCTGATGTTCTATTTGCCAGTGCGTTTGAACCTTTCGGTTGGTTTGTTAAAGATTTCATATTAATTGGTTTAGTTTATTTACTTCTTTGACTGTATACTTAGTCAAAGGTTTAACCGTGAGCTAAAAAAATTAATGTGTTGTATTTTGCTTGAAGAGACTATCACTTCGGATGTAGTTGAGAAGTATACATTAGCTGTGTCTTAAGGTCTCGACTCCGCTCGACCTGACATTGTAATTGGGCGCTTCGACAACCCGATATCTATCGGGTCAGCGACCCGATTCGGTGATTGAGTCTATCGAAATCACTTCGACATTTTAGCCCTTTACCTGGCAATATCCCGACCGACTTAATAATAAACCCCGTAAAACCGCAGGCCATTCTTGCTAAACT
>JAYSYG010000385.1:0-4826 GCA_043716685.1 Sphingobacteriaceae bacterium
CTGATGGCCCACTCAAGACTTTAAGAGCTTTTAAACGTGTTGATGTAGCTGCAGGTCAAAATGCGGTTGTCAAGGTTCCAATTCCTTCAAAGTCATTGGAATGGTTTGATACGTCTACGAATACGGTAAGAGTGCATTCCGGTGATTATGAATTATTATACGGAACAAGTTCAGATAACAAAGATTTGAAATCAATAAAAATTACGATACAATAGTTCTTTTTTCGAGAAGGCTTTTCATTATTGCAATTGATACAAGATCACAATAATATAAATAATGCTTGCGACCATTGATTAAGTAATAACTAATATTATGATGTTAAAAAAAACATTTTTTCTCACAACCCTTCGGCTTTTCGTGTTTGCCATTAGTTCTGTAAGTTGTCAAACCTCCAGAAAAAACAAGGATATCGGTCTAAAGGATGCGTTAAAAGGCAAGTTTCTGATTGGTGTTGCAATGAATAGTGACCAAATAACGGGAAAAGACACGTTAGCTGACAAGCTGATAATTAAGCATTTCAATTCTATTGTTACTGAAAACTGTATGAAAAGCGGATCACTTCAACCCAAGGAAGGAGAGTTCAATTTTACCCTGTCTGATCAGTTTGTTAAGTTTGGTGAACAGCATAAGATGTATATCGTTGGACATTGCCTTATTTGGCACTCTCAGACCCCAAGATGGTTTTTTGTAGACGACAAAGGGAATACGGTTACAAAAGAAGTGTTGATTGAACGAATGCGAAAACACATTACCACAGTTGTGTCACGCTATAAGGGACGTGTTAATTGTTGGGATGTTGTAAACGAAGCCATTAATGATGATGGGACCTGGCGCAATAGTCCGTTTTATAAAATCATAGGAAAAGGTTTTATAAAACTAGCTTTTCAATTTGCTCATGAGGCCGACCCAAAAGCAGATTTGGATTATAACGACTATTCGATGTATAGAGAAGGACGTCGCAATGCAGTTGTAAATATGATTAAAGAACTTAAGGCAGATGGCGTAAAAATTACAGCAATCGGTATGCAAGGTCACTTAGGCATTGATAATCTTCCGATAGCAGAATTAGAAAAAAGTATTGATGCCTTTGCAGCACAGGGTGTAAAAGTAATGTTTACGGAACTGGATATCAACGCTCTTCCTACTCCGGGTAACAGAGGTGGTGCAGATGTATCGCTGAACATTCAATTTAATACGAAAATTAATCCATACCCCAATGGTTTACCAGATTCTATTGCTACAATTTTACATAACCGGTATGCTGATTTATTTCGCATGTTTCTTAAACATAAAGGCCAGATCAGTCGGGTAAATATGTGGGGATTGACTGATGGTCAGTCGTGGCTAAACGGCTGGCCTGTAAGAGGAAGAACAAATTACCCACTGCTTTTCGACAGGGATTATAAGCCAAAGCCGATAGTGGAAACAATCAGTAAAATGATGATTCCCTGAATCTTAAAAGGCAACTTTTACAAGGTGCTCAAAAAAGAGAATATAAATGGTTTTGTTGCAAGATAATGTTGTAATGAGTTCACTTTAAGCCATGGGAATGGTGACATATTTCTCCGATAGCAGATGAATGACAATAGAATGAAAGATGTTCTAATTCGCCGGAGGCGATTAATGACAATAGAATTAAACAGATTGAAAGTTTTTACCCCGGAGGAAATTAACCATCATATCGGGATATTTTCTTTAATGTTAATGTCCTTCGGGCAAAAAAACAAACAAATGAATTATTCTATTGTCATTAAAGCCCTCCGGGCTAAAGTCATTACCCCAATTTTTTACAACAGAACCATATAAATTAAAATATAACTCATATTCTAAAATAAATTCCAGCAAACCTTACTACTTTTAAATAAAATTATGAAAAAGACAATCACAATTATTTTTGTAGCAATAATATGTTTCTTATTGCAATCTACAACTGGATTTAGTCAATCAGTTTCATTTAAGACATTCATGAACCCTGTGATTCCAGGTGATCATTCAGATTGTACATTAACCAAGATTGGTGATGATTTTTACACCACGGGATCTTCATTTAATCCGACACCGGTAATATATCATTCTACAGATTTAATTCATTGGGAAGCAATTGCTCAACCGGTATCAGCTGCGTGGTCTGAGTATGGAGATAAACCGCAAGGAGGTTGCTGGGGCGGTCAAATTGTGTATTACAATAATAAATATTGGGACTTTTTCTCTCGCGCTAATACAATGCATTTTGTGACAGCTGATAAACCTGAAGGTCCCTGGAGTATGCCTGTGAAAGTGAAAAATCCAACACAGCTATCCTATTCTTTAGGTTATGACAATTCTATCTTTATTGACGATGACGGGAAATGGTATATGGTTGTAAAAAACGGACAACCCAATAATGGTATCGTAGAATTAGGTAAGGATGGCCAACCGACAGGATTGGTATATAATTTAAACTGGCTAAATCCACAAAGTGAAAAGTTCCCTTTTAGCTGGGCAGAAGGGCCTGTTGTGTGGAAAGATAACGGAAATTATTATTACTCATGTGCCCGGGATGTATCAGGAGGTCAGAAAGTGCTCAGAAGTAAAACACTTACTGCTGATAAATCGGCATGGACTACTCCTGTGGATTTATTCAACGAGAAAGATTTCGGCAAATCTTCGGCAATTTTTTCCGGTCCGAATCATAGTTCTGCAGCCGTTAAGTTAATAGATGGAACAAGTTGGGTGTTACACCCTGTTTGGGCCAGGGCTAATAATAATGAATGGATGGGTCAGGGACGTCAAGGGTTGGTTAATCAGGTACGCTATGATGCTAACAATGATGTGGTTGCGGATTATCCATTAAATGTTTTTAAAACAGCTCCTGATTTACCATCAAGCGGAATACCCTGGATGGTACCAAAATCTGATTTTTTTACTACAGATCAACTAAATCCGGAATGGTCATTTTGGGGCTACACACCAACAGCATTATATTCAATCACTGATCGCAAGGGTTGGCTTAGATTAAGCCCTAAAAGCACAGAAAAGTCTAATACAGTCATAAAAACTGACCCCGAACATAACTATTCATTGATTACACGTCTTGATTTTGATGCTAAAACCCCTTCTGATGAAGCAGGGATTAGAATTATGAATGGCATGGAGAATCTATTCGCTAAAATATATAGTTCTGTAAATAAGCAAGGAAACAAAGTAATAGGTTTTAGTTTTGATAAAACGTATTATGAGTCGAATAATACAATTGGTAACACTTTGTGGTTTGAAATATTACGCGAAAATCATTTACTTAAAGGGTATTATAGTCCAGATGGTACGAATTGGACACAGGTAGGTGAAGCAATAAATGTTTCAAGTCTGGATAGCTATAGTGAAAATTATAATGGTTGGTGTGGGAACAGGCAAGGATTATACGTACAAGGCAAGTCGGCTGATTTTGATCTTTATATCTACCGCGATGCTTATTCATCTATTCTTGCTGAATGCCCTGCAAATCAATTAGGAACAATACGCACTACTTTATCTGATGGAACTACCGTTCTTGATGATATTCACAATGGTGATTGGGCGTTATATGCCGGAGTTGAATTTGGGAACAAAGATTATGATAAGGCTTCTGGTTCGGTACAAATAATGGCTTCCAGTGATATAAAAGGTGGAGTTGTTGAAGTTTGGCTTGACGCTATTGATGCAGGCAAAAAGATTGCTACATGCAAAATTAGTAATACCGGAAGTTTAACAGTGCTCAAGCAATTCACTGCTAAAACAATTAAAACGGTAGGTCGGCATGATGTTTATCTAAGGTTCTTGGGTTCAGGGAAAGATAAGCTGTTTGCAATAAACAAATTTTCTTTTACTTCAAAATAAAGATGATCAGTATAGTAATTACACGTAAAAAGCTATTCGCAAAACCTTGAGTTTATGAAAAAGATTGTTAGTATAATCATATTGAATTTTACTTTATTTAGTATATGTTTGGGGGGAGTGAACTCAAATCCTTCTGATACCATCAAGGATGTAAAGGATCAACGAGGTAAAATGAAACCTTGGAAGAAAGGGGCATGTGAAACAGGTAAATATCGGAATGTTTTTCGTGAAGCTGGTTATAAACAGATCGACATAGATGCAAAACTTGCCAAAGCTTATCATGATGTTTTTGAAGGATTTAACAAAGTGTATTTCGAAGTGGGGGATTCGATGGCTTATGTTTCGGATGTGAAAAACCATGATGCCCGGACAGAAGGACTTTCCTACGGTATGATGGTCGCTGTTCAGCTTAATAAAAAGGATGTTTTTGACCGCTTGTGGCTCTGGAGCAAAAAATATATGCAACATCAGGGTGGAGCCCGGGATGCTTATTTTGCGTGGAGTGTCGAACCAATAACACAAAAACATAACTCTGCAGGATCCGCCTCAGATGGAGAGTTGTATTTTGTGACCGATCTGCTTTTTGCTTCCAACCGATGGGGGAATAAATCCGGAATTAATTATTATGCAGAAGCCCGGAGAATACTCGATGCTATGTGGAGCAAAAACGGAACAGAAGGAATAAAAAATGTGATCAACACAGAACACAAACAGATTACATTTGTTCCTGAAGGAACCGGTTACGACTGGACCGATCCCTCGTACCAGTTGCCCGCTTTTTATGAGGTCTGGGCCGAATATGCCAAAGATGGCCATGAACAGTTTTATCGGGATTGTGCTGATACCTCACGGGTTTTCCTTCAGCGGGCCTGTAATCCGATTACCGGACTCAATGCCGATAATACGGAGTTTAGCGGGGCTCCCAGAACCAGGGGGAGAATGGCGTCTGCTTTCCGTTATGACTCATGGCG
>JAYSYG010000386.1:0-4825 GCA_043716685.1 Sphingobacteriaceae bacterium
TCCTTTACAAAAGCGTGACGTTCGTTATCTGACATTTTACCGGCAGACTTTACCTCAATGTTGATCTTTTCAAAATGATGGTCATCTTTTAATAAATTGTGTAATTCGGCTTTGGCATCTGTTGGTCCGAAAAGAACAATTTCATCATATTTACGAATCTCTTCTCCAAGGGCTTTATAGAATTCGGATTGCTGATGTTGCTCTTTATTATGCATTACGTTTTCACTATGTGCAAGACTCGCCTCTTTCTCAGCGTGTGTGAATTTGGAAGCAATTGTTTTATGCTCAATTTTATTATCTGAAAACTCCATTAAATGTGCGCTTGCATGATCCATCCAGATTCCTAATTTTTTTGTCGTTGTCATATACTTTTGTTTTAGTTATTATTTATTTTTACCGCGGAACAAGAGCGGTTGTGATGTATAATAAAATGTGCCTTTTCCTTTTATTCCTTTTCTCTATTTCAAAACAGATGCCATTTAGAAAATTTACTACTCTTTACTAAAAACGATACCCTCGTATCCATTGGTATTAATGCTATTAAGAGACATATTACCGGAATTTTATAAGAGGGTTCGTTTCAGTATAAGTATTTTTAAAAACCATATTCCCATTCCCGTTTTTGAGGTCTAATCTCCACAAACTGACATTCTGCCTCTTACGTTCAATATCTTGTTCGCCTCATCAAAATTAAGCTGGTTAAAAACTCACAGAAGTCTTACTTTCACAGCCCTCTTATAACAAGATATACAGGAGAAGAAGGTCTTACAACCCCCATTATAAGGCTGTTTCAGCACGTGAATTGTTAAAAAACGGCTAATAATCGACGAATTGAGCTTTTTTTCGTCTAAAACACTTGACAAACGTGGTTTATATTATTATGTTTGTTCTAAGTAAATAAATGTTTAACCCTTTAATTTAAAAAAAATGAACAAAGCAGAATTAATTGATGCTATTGCATCAGGATCGAAATTAACAAAAGCAGACGCTGGTCGCGCTTTAGATTCAACTATTGAAGCGATTCACAAAGCCCTTAAAAAAGGTGACCGTATCGGTTTAGTAGGTTTTGGTGCATTCTCAGTTGCTAAACGCGCTGCACGTACCGGACGTAATCCTCAAACTGGAAAAGAAATTAAGATCGCTGCTAAAAAAGTAGTGAAATTTAAAGCCGGAGCTGATTTAGCAGGTACGGTTAACAAAGGAAAATAATTTTCTTTTCCCATACTAAAAGGTTGTGATATCTCACAACCTTTTTTTTTGACTTATTTTTTTGAAGAGCTTTTATTCTTTGGGAAGGCTTACAAAAAAAGAAGACCCTTTTTCTTCGGTGCTTTCAAAAGAAACGTCTCCGCCCATCAAATTCACCAGCCTTTTGGCGATCGATAATCCCAGGCCGCTTGATTTTTCACCTTTTAAACCTGTTCTCCCCACAATCCGTTCCTTAAAGATCAGAGATTTATGCGCCTCGGGAATTCCTATTCCATCATCACTTATTGAAATAATATACTCCGAAGCTCTTTCAATTACGCGTATTGCAATGGTTCCTCCCGCTCTTGTAAATTTTATTGAATTGGAAAGAATGTTGTGAATGACCTGGAAAAATTTTACAGGATCAGAGTTAATATTTCTGTTTTTAAGATCGGCATCAAGCGTAAATGTTTTATCATCATTCATTGCGCGCAATTTGTCGAGTGTAACATTTATTTTTTCAACCAGGTCAAAACGCGTTTTCCTTACGTACGTTTGCGCTGACTCCACGTGCTCCTGTCTTAAAAAATCATTTACAATATCTATGCATTGTTGTGTGTTTTCCTGTATGATGCTTATAAGTTTACTAATGTCTTCGCTGTTTTTTTGATCATATCCCTTTTGCAGAAATGAGATCACATCTTTTGAGATCAGCAGCGGTCCGCTCAGGTTATGGGTAAGCATATCCAGCATGGTATCCTTTTGAGCTGTGTATTTAATCAGGTAATCCTCGTGTCGTTTTAATTTACTGATATCCTTTACAAAAGCAGTTACAAGATTTCCATTATCCAGCATAAGCACATCACAGCTAAGGTGTTTTAAGACACCATCCGGAAATTTAAGCCTGAATTCTGTTGTATTGATGCATCCTGTATTAATAAGCTCATGAAAGCGCGATTCCAGGTATCCAAAATCTTCACTTAAAATAAATTTTAGCAACAGGTTACTATCGGCAAATAACGTTTCGGGCGAATCCGGAAGTTCAAAAAATTTGAGGAAATTAGTGTTTACGTAGATGAACCTGCGGGTGAGTACATCATAAACGGCAACACCATCTTCTGTAAGCTCTCCTATTTTTTCTATAAAATCGTATTCTGTCTTCTGTTCCATTTTATTCCATAAATAATCTGCTTGAATAAGCAAAGGCAATTAGTTCTGCAACATTCTTAACTTTCGCTTTATCAAAAAGATGTTTGCGATGCGTTTCAACTGTTTTTTCAGAAATCTCGAGCTGATGCGCAATTTGTTTCGTTGAAAAGCCTTTCGCAATCTTTTCAAGCACCCCTTTCTCTGTTTTTGTAAAAGGCTCGCTGATTGCTTTTAATACTGCTTCTTCCTGCTTAATAAATTTAGCCGCGTTTTTTGTTTTTGTTATAATTTCCTTGCATAAAAAGTATTTTCCCTCTCTCACGCGCCTAATAGCGTTAACGAGTTCATGGTGTCCGGATTTTTTAGAAACAAACCCCATAGCGCCTTTATTAAATACTTTATTCACATTCTCAATGTTATCGTACATCGAGTGAGCGATGACCTTAACATCAGGATTTTTTGAAATGATCATCTCACATACATCAAATCCATTAAGACCTTTGTGCTCTTTTACATCTAATTGTAAATCAAGAATAAAAACATCAATCTTATATTTCGTTATAAAATCGTCAAGTGCCGAAAGTTCAAATTCGTTTTCTATTATTTCAATGTCCGGATATTGCGAGAGTAAATAGTTTACTCCTTCTTTAATTACTTTGTAATCTTCTATATAGGACACCCTTATTTTATGGCTCATAATTTAAATCAGCTGCTTTTTTTTGTTTGGATTGGCCGTAAAACTAGTCATTATTTAATCAGATAAAATCAGGGTTTACCCTATAAATAAAATAACAAGAGCATTCTCATCTATCATTTTGTTACCTGCAAGTCCTGGAGCCTTTTAAGTATAAATTGTTAAACGATCTTCTGAATAAACTATATCATTTTATTCAGCATGTTATAACGTGAAGCGAAAATGATGTTTCAGAATAAGCTTCTCACACAAACTAAAACAGATTATTTCAAATTTTATGCCACCAGCAAAAAAAATGAGAATGTTGCAAAGAAGAGTTAAAAAAACTTTTTTTATAGCACGAAGATTAAATTCCTTGAAAATTTCTGTTAAAACCAAGTTGATTTATTTTTCTCAGGCCGCTATAGCTTCTTTATTGTATCTGTTTCTGTATTCCACTGGAGATAATCCGGAGATTTTTTTAAAAGTAGTTCTGAATGCTTTTGTGTCGGTATAACCAACATCATACATCACTTCGTTAATATTCTTCCTGCTGGTTTCAAAACTTTTTTTCGCAGCTTCTATCTTTACTCTTTGAATATATTCTACTACAGTATTATTGGTTGCTTTTTTAAACCGGCGCTCCAGGCTTCTTCGTCCGAGTGCGAACATATCCGCTAGTTGCTCTACGGTAAGCTTATCCTGGAAATGGCTTTCAATAAACTCCTGTGCTTTTTTTACAGGCTCATCCAGGTGGTCTTTCTGACCGGTAAAAATACTAAAAGAGGCCTGGCTTCCACGGTCGATCTCTATTTCATAAAGCTTGGCACACAATAACATGATTTCACGGCCCGCATATTTTTCTATAATATACAGTAACAAATTCCAGAAAGAATTGGCACCTCCACTAGAATAAATTCCATTCTCATCAGTAATAATTTTTTCAGAAACAAGGTTAACATCCGGAAACATTTTCCTGAAATCGTTCGCAGCCACCCAATGGGTAGCACAACTTTTACCATTTAGCAGACCTGTGGAAGCAAGCAGGAAAGTGCCAACACACAGACTCGCAACTTCCGTACCCTTTTGATGCTGTGCAGTGATCCAGGGAAAAAACTCATTATTCATTGCGATGATCTTTTCCCATTCACCATTTACGGGTGGAATAATTATCAGGTCATGCTTATGGGAATCGTTTATATCCAGGTCGGGTAAAACCGTAAAGAGTCCCTGGTAAACCTGTGGCTCTTTTGTGATACCGATCAACTTTACATTAAAAAGAGGATTCTTACCTCTACTTATAAGAAAGTCGTTTACTTTGTTAAACATAAAAAATGGACCTTCAATACAGGTTAAGGTTACAGTACCTCTTGGCACAAGGATCGAAATGTTTTTCATCTTATTCAAAATAGATTAATATTTATGATCTGTGTCCAAATGTAAAACAAAATAGTGTCGCAATCAACCCATTATATTGGCGCATTTACCCTACTTGCTTTCCTCTTAACACTTTACTTTTGTCATGTACTCAATTGATGAATCATGACACAAATAAATGTCTACTTAACTTTTAACGGAAACTGTAAAGAGGTAATGCACTTTTACCAGGAATGCCTCGGTGGAGAATTAACCCTTCAAACAGTTGAAGACTCTCCAATGGCAAAACAATGGCCTGCATCCGTTCAGAAAAACATTCTTCATGCAGAATTAAAAAAAGAAAATCTTGTGATCCTGGGGTCTGACATGGGTTCTGAAGGACTTGTGAGAGGAAACACGATCTCGCTTGCTCTTGCTTGTAGCAGCGAAGAAGAGATT
>JAYSYG010000387.1:0-4818 GCA_043716685.1 Sphingobacteriaceae bacterium
AATAGCCATACAATTAAACAACTTGTATACACTAAATTATTATCAGAAAAAGAATGGCCAGGAAATAGATTTTATCCTCGACAAAAAAATTGCGGTGGAAGTTAAAGAAACGCCTATTGTTAATGATCTTGACATATTAAACCGACGCGCGTTGGATCTGGGATTTAAACAGCACTTTTTAATTGGCAGGCAGGTTGCGGCAAGCGGGTTTATTCATTTTAAATGGGGAGGAAATTTATACTAAAGCAATGTTAAAAATATTTTATTCCCGGGGGACTATAGAGGCAGGCTGTGATGAAGCCGGGCGGGGCTGCTTGTCAGGACCGGTATACGCAGGCGCTGTTATTTTACCTAAGAATTATAAAAATAAATGGCTCGACGATAGCAAAAAATTGAGTGAGGCTGATCGGTATGCACTGCGCCCTGAAATTGAAGAAAAGGCATTAACGTTTGGCGTTGGTGTTGTTACACATACGGAAATAGATGAGATCAATATTCTGAATGCTTCTTTTTTGGCTATGCATAGGGCCGTAGACCAGCTAAAAATTACACCTCAATTATTATTAATTGACGGCAACCGCTTTAATCCCTATAAAAAAATAGAACACAAATGCATCATTGGCGGCGATGCCAAATTCATGAGTATTGCGGCGGCCAGCATCCTGGCAAAAACATACCGTGATGATTTTATGAAGGAGGCTGCAAAAAATTATCCTCACTATTCCTGGCACACAAATATGGGTTATGCCACCAAAGCTCACCGCAATGCCATTCGCGAACATGGTCCTTGTGCGCTTCACCGCTTAAGTTTTACGCTACTTCCGGCGCAACTTGATCTTGAGTTAGAATACCCGGATTAACGCAGCGTTTTCTACCAACACTGATTTTTTAATAAGTCGGTTGAGAAGAGAGTTTTTTACCACTCACTATTCTCTACTTTTATAATGTGTCACGTTTAAAAACATCTGCATTCTGGATCTTTGTTGTCCTCGCCCTCGGTATTGGCTTCTATGCCTACTTTAACCTGAAGAATAACAAGAAACCCCAGGTAGATGCAATTTCTGTACTTCCCGATAATTGTTTATTCTACCTTAACACTACCGATTTTTCGGAGTTAAATAAAAAGGTCAATTCGCAAAGCATGATCGCCGATAAATTAAAATTATTCGGGGACGTTAATTCCTTTTGCACCATCCTACAGGCGTTTGATTCTTTGTGCAGCTTAAATGAAGATATAAGGGAGGAAATGAAAGGTAATGTTGTGCATTTTGCCTCTTATAAAGAAAAACAAGGGTGGATCGCGTGCTTTAACATTAAACAGCTCGGCGACCAGGAGAATGTGGCTGAACAATTGTCTGAAATTTTGCATGCCACGAAAGCAAAAGCAGATCTGTATGCGTTCAAACTTACCTCACTGCCGTTGTACTTCAATCTGAACGAAGGCGTTGTAACTGTTTCCAATACTCAGGAACTGATCATTCAATCGCATAACAAAACAACGCCCAAGCTATCCGTCAATAAATCTTTTCTCCAGTTTAAAAACACGCTCACTGAAAACAGTCTGCTTGTTATGTATGTGAACCATTCTTTATATTCGGAAAGTAAAGCGGCAACATCTTTTAATTTGTCATATGCCTGCAAAAAAGGTTTTTCAGCCGGCGCTATTGATCTACAGCCTTCCCAGGTGAAGATCAACGGGTATATTAAACCCGAAGAAGATGAGATCATTTCTTTGTTTAGTGACCAACAACCACAGCCCTGTGAAGACCTTACGGCACTTCTTCCATACAACACCCGTTTTTTTAAAGCCTTTGGATTCAGTTCTTACCCCGAGCTCCGAATCGGTTTCCCGCTCACAAATATCCATATCAAATACTGGATAAAGGCAAATGAACGAGGCGTGTATAATGTGGAAGATGATTTTAATGCCAACCTTATTAACCATATAATTGAGTTTGAAACTTCGGCACCAAACCAGAAGTTTATTCTCGCTGAAGTGAACGACACACTAAAAGCGGCTGAAAACCTTAAAAACATGAGCGATTCGCTGATTAAAGCAGATTCACTTATTATTTACCGGTTAAATGATAGCATTGAAAACCCTTTGCGGCTATTTATTCCTTTGTCTGAGCACAACACTAATTATGCCTTGGTTTACCGCTCACATATTTTTTTCGCAGATAAGAGCGCACAACTCCTACAAGTGATGAGAGACCTTAAAAATGAACGTCTTATTAACAACAACGAAAGCTTTACGGCATACAAAAACCAGAATTTTCCAGATTATTTTAATTACCTGATCTACGGCGCACCGAACCAGCTTACAGAAGAAATTTCTACCTTTTTTGATTTCAAAAAAAACGCTGACGAAAATCCCTTCGAAAATTTCAGACATTTTTCCTTTTCAGTAAGCCATTCTGATAACACTTTCAAATTCCGCTTTCATTTGATGAATGAATCTGAAAACCGGAATAAGGAGCAAAATGTTTTATGGACACTGAACCTTGAGAATGATTGCAATATGACTTCATCCGGCTTTGTGAACCATATTACCAATGAAAATGAAATTGTGGTGCAGGACAATGATAACTTACTTTACCTGATAAACGCCAAAGGCACTGTTTTGTGGAAAAAGAAACTGGAAGAGAAAATCGAGTCTGCGATCTACACCGTAGATATCTACAAAAAAAACACGTATCAACTCCTGTTCAATACAAAAAACTACCTGCACTTGTTAGACAGAAACGGCAAATACGTGGAGCGTTATCCGGTTAAACTGCCTGCCGAAGCCAGTTCGCCGTTAAGTTTATGTGATTACGATGGCGATAAAGAATACCGCCTGCTGATCGCCTGTAAAAATAATAACATCTATAATTACTCTATCCATGGCATGCCGCAGGAAAAATTTGCAACTGTAAAAACTGAAAACGAAGTAAATCTGCCGGTTCAATACGTAAAGGTTGGGGCGAGCGATTATCTCGTGGCCATTGACAAAGAAGGCAAGATTTACACCTTTAGCCGTAAAGGTGTGGGAAGGATTGGATTAAGAAACAGAACAAATATTAATTGCCCGGTATTTTTTACCGATGCTGGAAATTCTGTAAGCAGCACCTATCTTGTTTATGTGGATGATAAAAACGGGTTGATCAATAAAATATCGTTTGAAGACAAAAAGGAAATCGTGAAGCTGCACTCTGAAACAGAGAACGCGCACATTACTTTCAGCCTTGTTGATAATAACCGGAGCATGGACCTTATCATAACAAAGAGCAATACATTCCAGGCATATAACTTTACCGGAAACCTCATCGCAGAAAAAACGACAGAGCTAACTTTAGGCTCTACGAGTTTTTACTGTGACGAGAGTCATTCACTTTTTTATTCTTTAAGTGAAAACAAAACAGAACTGCTTGTATTTGACCAGCTGAAGGCTAAAACAAAGATGTATAAGGCAACGGCAATGCCGCTGATCAGCACTCTGTTTAATGATAACAAAAAATATCTCATCATAACAAACGGCAAACAGCTAAGCTGTGTATTGCAGAATTAAATTAATACGCAAAGATTCCGTACTCAGATTTAATAGTAACATGTTTTCCTTCACCTTTTTCCACCCGGCCAACGATCTGTGCATCCACATTAAAGCTTTTGCTGATTGCAATTATTTTATCGGCGAATAGTTCGTCTACGTAAAGTTCCATGCGGTGTCCCATATTAAACACCTTATACATTTCTTTGTAGTCGGTATGACTTTGTTCATGAATGGTCTTAAACAGAGGTGGTACCGCAAATAAATTATCTTTTATGATGTGAAGATTCTCGTTTATGAAATGAAGTACTTTGGTTTGGGCTCCTCCACTGCAATGCACAATGCCGTTAATATTCGTTCCCAGTTCGGAAATTATTTTTTTTATGATGGGGCCATACGTACGCGTTGGAGATAAAACCAATTTCGCAGCGTCTATTTTTTCGGTGATCGCTTTACCATGTTCATCGGTATACGAAATTTCTATTTTATCCTGGAGGTTCAAACTGCCTGTGTACACAACGCTTTCAGGCAAAGCCGGATCAAAACTCTCCGGATATTTTTTAATCAATGACTTATTAAACACATCGTGGCGCGCGCTTGTAAGTCCATTGCTACCCATGCCTCCATTGTAGTGTGTTTCGTAGGTTGCCTTGCCATAGCTGCTTAATCCTACAATTACATTTCCTTCTTTGATATTATGATTAGAAATTACTTTATCGCGCTCCATGCGGCACATTACCGTACTGTCTACGATAACCGTGCGCACCAAATCCCCCACATCAGCGGTTTCTCCGCCCGTAGAATGAATGGAAATACCATTGTCCCGTAAGTTTTGTAAAACCTCTTCTGTTCCGTTTATGAGAGCAGAAATTACTTCGCCGGGAATTAAATTTTTATTTCTTCCAATAGTAGAGGAAAGAACAATGTTTTCGGTTGCGCCCACACAGATCAGGTCGTCAACATTCATAATAACAGCATCCTGTGCTATACCTTTCCACACGCTTAAATCACCCGTTTCCTTCCAGTACATATACGCGAGTGCCGATTTGGTTCCCGCTCCATCTGCATGCATCACAAGGCAATGCTTTTCGCTGCCGCTTAACAGATCAGGTATAATTTTGCAGAAAGCCTTTGGGAACAATCCTTTATCTAAATTTGCAATGGCAGCATGCACATCCTCCTTGCCCGCTGAAACGCCTCTTAACTGGTACTTATTATCGCTCATACTAATTAGCGCCAAAGATACTGATTTACAAACATATTTAATACAGTGGCTCAGGGTTTTTGAG
>JAYSYG010000388.1:0-4813 GCA_043716685.1 Sphingobacteriaceae bacterium
GTCAATGCGGCCTGCTTTCTTTCCATACTCTTCCTGCATCTTCATTGCAAGACTTGCACTTTGAATTACGTAGGCTGAAGTATAATTACTCATAATGATGTAACTCTCCTCGCTCTCAGGATCAAACCCTCCGTATTTTTTTTCATAATCGTCTTCGTAGAAAATTGCCGAGTTTTCGCGTGTGGCCACTTTCATTTTCCCTTCTTCGTTCTTTAATCCCATTACATAGGTTTCAGTTCCAAACGGGCCGGGATTGGGTTTTTCTACCACCACAAATTTTCCCTTTTTATTTTTGTACGTTTTTGGTCTTTTTTTGCCTGTCTTTGGATCCTTTATTATCACAGGTTTTCCGGCAGCATTGCAATGTATTGAAATAAAAAGATCGGCCTTTGCCCTGTTAGCGATTTGAGCGCGATCTTCCAGTTCCACAAACACATCTGTAGTGCGGGTATAAATTACTTTTACATCTTTAAAATTTTCTTCAATATACTTGCCTAGCTTAAGCGCAACAGCCAATGAAACTTCTTTTTCTTTATGCGTGACTCCCTGGCAACCGGGGTCTTTGCCACCATGACCAGGATCTATTACGATTATTTTAATTGCACTGCCACCACCTTTATAAGAAAATGTAAATGCAGTCCCTGTAATAACAAGCACTGCCAGCACAATAAAATATTGTAATTTTTTAACCATGTGCGCTAATAAATTATTATGCAATACGTTAAAGTATTGTAGCTTTGTATGCATTCGTGCTTTGAATAAAAGTATCTGATTCTGCTTGATAGTAGTCACACATAATAAAGTAGTTTTCTTCTTTGTCTTGTTAATATCTTTGAGTATTAGCAAGTTAAACGCTCAAACCCCACAAAACGATACGTTAAAAAAAGTTAGCGCCGATACTCTGGTTGCCGGAGATGATAATTCGGAGGGTATAGAAGAACAGGTTAAATACTCTGCGGAGGATAGTATTGTAGCGCTACCTGAGGAGGGAAAAGCTTTACTATATGGCAAAGCCAAAGTAGATTACGGCAGTACGAATATCCAGGCAGAGTATATTGAGATCGATTATACGAAGAATATGATCACGGCCTATGGTAAAAAAGATAGTACCGGCAAACCAGTTGGAAACCCTGTTTTTAAAGATGGAGGGGAAACCATGGAGGCAGATAAGATTATGTACAATCTCAAAACAAAAAAAGGAAAAATATTTAATGCGCTTACGCGGCAGGGAGAACTTCTGGTAATTGGTAGCGAAATAAAAAAAGACAGCCTTAATAATATTTATTTCAAAGACATGCGCTGTCTTCCCTGCCAGGAAGCAGATGCGCGGACGGCCTTCAGGGCAACAAAAGCCAAGGCTATACCAGATGATAAAATAGTTACAGGACCTGTGTTTCTTGAAATTGGAAACGTACCCACGCCTTTGGGTTTGCCATTCGGCTATTTTCCAAATACCAAAAAACAGGCGGATGGCATTATCCTTCCCACTTTAGGAACATCTGCGGAAAGGGGCCTGAACTTACGCGGCGGCGGTTATTATCTCGGTATAAATGATAGAACCGATATGATCATCAAGGGCGACATTTATGCCAATGGAAGCTGGTTGATTAACACCACCAATGATTATAAACTACTGTACAAATCCAACGGACTGGTTGACCTGAAATACAGCCAGTTTAATATAGGCGACAAGGATATTCCCCTAACATACTTTAAACAAAAATCATATGAGATCATATGGCAGCACACCCAGGATAATAAAAGCAACCCTTCAGTTAGGTTTAGTTCCAACGTTAACTATGTTAAGAACCAGGCATACAACCGCTTTAATTCCGTAAATACCGGTCAATACCTCACTAATAATTTTCTGTCCAATATTAATTTCACAAAGACCTATAAATTAAGTTCCCTGAGTGTAAATGCTGCACACACTCAGAATGTACGTACTAAACAAGTGGAGATTACTTTGCCCCAGCTTACCTTTAATGTAAACCGGTTTTACCCCTTTAAAAGAACATCTGCCGTAAAACAGAATGTAATTGATAAAATAGGGGTCAGCTATCTGCTCGAAGCAAAAAATACGTTGAAAGGCATTGAGGATACTACTCTTTTTAAGGGTTCGGTACTGGATAGCATGAACTATGGTGTAAGACACACTCTTCCTATCTCCACAAACTTTAATATTCTTAAATATATCACTGCAACGCCAGCCTTAAATCTTTCATCCGTAATGTACGCAAGAACGATCACTAAAGAATATTTTACTACACCCGCAACAAGAAGTGTTGTTATTCACAATGACATTACTGGAAAAGACACAGTGATTCAAACATCTTACGAAGCGCCTCGTGTGAGGAATAACATCAACAAAGGTTTTGCAGCAGCCTACGACGCTAACTTTACAACGGCATTTAATACCAAAGTATATTTCGATTATCTATTTAAAAAAGGGAAAGTAAAACAGATCCGTCATTTACTTATTCCAACACTCACCTATTTGTACCGCCCTGATTTTGGCGAGCCGAAGTACGGTATCTGGAAAAAAGTTCAAAATGACACCCTTGGCAATCAGTTGTACTATTCTGTATTCGAAAGAGGAGTTTTTGGAGGACCTGGTTACGGAAAGCAAAACGCGTTAAGTCTTAATTTGAATAATGTACTGGAAGCAAAAACAAAACAAAAAACCGATACTGGTACCATAGATAAAAAAGTTGTATTGATACAAGGTTTAGGTATAAACGGGGCCTACAATTTTGCCGCAGATAGTTTTAACATGAGTAATGTGAACCTGACATTTCGAACTGTGCTTTTTAAGTATTTTGATATAGTTGCCGGCTCAGGCTTTGATCCGTATGGCTATGATAAAGTTGCCAGCAGAAGAGTTAAGAGTTTTTCATATAATACAGATGGTCGTATTGCACGTTTTAATACAGCAAACTTCTCGGTAAATACCTCTATTGGAAGTAATATGCTGGAGGCCCTTCGCAAAACAAGGCAGCCGAACGACCAGACGAACGGAGCAGAAAGAGGCTCTCAAAATGATCTGAATGCAACTGAAACTCTTCCCTGGAATTTAAGGATTTCTTATAATCTTGGCCTCACAAATATCAAAGACCGGATCATTCAGCCAAGTCACCAGCTTAATTTTTCCGGAGATCTGATGCCGACAAAATTCTGGAAAGTAGGAATAAGCAGCGGTTTTGATTTTAACACGCAGAAATTAAGCTACACGAGCATTAATATTTACCGTGATCTCAAATGCTGGGAAGCGCGTATAGACTGGGTTCCCTTTGGTCCTAATAAAAGCTACAACCTCACATTGAATTTAAAAACTTCTATGCTCAGCGATTTCAAAATTCCGAAGCGCAGTATTCCAAGACTGGATTCTTATTAGCGCCGGAATTTTGACTCCATTACCTAAGAATTTTTTCGATCAGTTTCGTTGTGGAATATCCTTCCACCATTGGAATTGTAACAATCTGGCCTCCGTTAGCTTTTACAACATCAAAACCCACAATATTCTCTGCCTTGTAATCATTCCCTTTTACCAGTACATTTGGTTGTAAGAATTTTATCAGCTCGTATGGTGTTTCTTCATCAAAGTAAACAATAAGATCAATGCAGGCCAGTCCAGCTAATACTGCAGCACGCGCCTGTTCCGAATTAATGGGCCTGTTTGGTGCTTTGTTTAATCGTTTTACAGAATTATCAGTGTTTAACCCGAGTACTAAAAAATCACCAAGATCACGTGTCTGGCTTAAATAATCTACATGGCCAGGATGCAGAATATCAAAACAGCCATTTGTAAAAACGATCTTTGAATTCTCCTTACGGAAAGACTTTAGTTTTTCCAGGGCATCTTCTTTGCTTACAATTTTATCTTTAAGCAGTTTGTGAAACGACATTCTTTTTACGGTTATAAATGGGTAAAACAATCAGGCTGATGATTCCGAGTGCCATGATAAGTAGAAACTGGCTTGTCCATGAAAGCCACGGAAGTGCAAAAGATGAAACCGGATCTACCATGTAGGTCTGAGATAAAATAAATCCTAAAATAGCAGGATAAGCACCTAAGCCTCCCGGTGAGAAAATGACACCGAACGTGCCAAAAAGTAATAAGGTCAAACATTCTTTTTGCCCAAGGTGTGCGGTGCCATTCAGTGCAAAAAAACAAACGTAAAGAGAATAGAAATAACAGGCCCAGATCATGAGACTTAAGGTTATAAACTTCAGTGGACTCTCCATTTTCCTTATAGAACCAATTCCCTGGCCCATCCCTTTAATAATGCCACCAAGTTTTCCTTTTAAAAGCAGGGCAAATTTTTTGCGCAATAAAAAAAGAGAGATGCCAATTGCTAAAATTACAAGCCCAACGATTACAAGTTTCACCGGACTTTGACTGATCCCGGAAAGTTTATTCCGTAAAGGGTCAAAAATAAATTTGTTTGCAAGACCAATCAATTCGCCAAACTGAAGTGCCAGGGTTAAGAGAAAGATCACAAGAAATAAAATGGTATCAACAATTCTTTCTGTGATAACAGTACCAAAGCCCACTTCAAAAGGAACCTTGTCATATTTGGCAGCAAGCGTGCAACGGGTAACTTCTCCCATTCTCGGAATTCCATAGTTTGCGAAATAACCAACCAGCACGTGGCAGGTTGCATTCAAAAGATTTGTTTTATACCCAACTGGCTCTAAAAGATAATTCCAGCGGTAAGCTCTTAAAAAATGGCTGAATAGTGCGATTATCATCGCAATAATTATCCAAAAATAATTGGCGGTTTGAAAAGCAACAATGATCTCCTTTTTCTGA
>JAYSYG010000389.1:0-4779 GCA_043716685.1 Sphingobacteriaceae bacterium
TTATCTAATCCTATCCGCGCTCTTTAGTAATTCAATATCCTTCTTAATGTAGCGCGCCGCGAGATAAGCGCTCATCATCCCAATAACTCCCACAATAGAAGCAATTCCTGAATTTTCAATGGAACTTATACCTTCTGTTTTTACAACAATTGGGCAAAGAGATACGATCAGAGTGATGCTAACTTCAAGCAGCATTAAAATAAAGCATAGCCTCACCTGTAACACTCTTTGTTTATAAAGAAAGATCGTAATAAGAGCAAGAGCAAGACTTGCCACGTTAAGTATCATTCCTGCAGAATGCCAGAAAGTTCCGGTAAGTTTTGCAGTGTATAATGAAAAAAGCGAAACACCAAATGTATTGCCATCGAGAATTACATAGTTACACGGGATCATTACCAGCGCAAGGGTCGAAAAAACGACTAATAATAAGAAAAGAGTTTGTTTACGTTGAATCATGACACAAATTTAATAATTACAAATTTACCAGGTGTATAGTTTTAACTGATATTTCCCTTCGTCAATTTGTGAAGAGATTAGGAATGAACTTTCGGATAGGGAAATAAAGGCCGGATTATTAGATTCCACGATATCTTCAATGGTTGTGAGTTGGTATACTTTTTTTACCGGTCTTAGAAAAGAATAATTCACACTGTTTTTTTTGGTGGTGTGTTTTCCAAGGATCCACATCGGGTTTTTATCAATGTCGTACTTAAATTCTTGTTTTATGGGAAAGGTTAAGGGCTTGTATAATGTCCTTTCCACCTGGTCTAAAGTGTCCTGGCAAAGTTTCCCGTTTAAATCAAGTTTATCGGGTGTAATGTAATAATCTTCTACTTGTAGATTCGAACTGACGGAGTTTTTTTCAAGTACTAATTTATCTTCTGTAGGAACTAAATTGAAAACGCTTGTATTTGAATAAAGGTAACAAGTGCCAGGGTTTGAAATTTTAAATATGTCTCCAGTGAAGGAGAGTCCACCGTCAGCACGTTTGTTAAGGTTACTGAATCTAAGCATGTAAGAGTAAGTTACTTTTTTTGCACCTGTTTTAATGTCATTTATCGGGATTTTAAAATCCAGTTTATTTACAATTTCCCCCAGAGAGTCTATTTCCAGAGAATAAATGGTTAATTGGCCCGAACTTGAAATAACCAGTTGATTTGGTCTTGATTTTAATTCTGCCTCACTGAATTTTTGTCCTATTAGGTTTATAGATTTGTAATTTTTGTCTGCAAAAAAAGAACCAAAAAGGTAAGTGTTGCTTTCTCCCTTAGTATTTAATTTAGTTGCTTTTAAAAGTTTTCCGGTCTCCGATTCTATTTTAAGTACCCATTGCCCGGTTTTTGGACCGATTTCTACTATTGCAAAAAGAAAAACATATAGTTTGTTTGCGTAAAAAATATGAGCCGAATGAATGTTTTTTCTTTCAAATGGGAACTGCCATTTAAATTCATACTCAAAATTTGACGTTTCTGATTTCAGGGTATATTTATTAAGGTAAAATTGTTTTCCTGATGTGTCCTTTTCTATTTTTATCGAGTACACCGAGTTTTTAAAATAAAGAACTTCGCTGCTGAACATAGCTGTGTTGTTTAGCCTTGCTATGTCTATATTTTCAAGAGTAGCTATGAGCTCGAATTTTTTGTTGAAGCGTAAAATAGTCTCTGCTTTTGTTTCTTTTTTTTGCAGGTAGATATTGAGGTAATCGTGCAGTGTGTCAGAATAGATTTGCAAGTAGTTTTTAGGAATGCCTTTACCGGTCTCAACTATAAGGCTATCGAGAATGTTTAATTTAAGATCCTGCTTATAAATGTAAAAGACGGCATTCTTTTTTTTGCTGGAAAGACCGTAGCTATAGAGATTTCCGCCAAAGAGCTGGCAATTACCTTTATTAAGATCAAATTGTTTTAGTTGTCCTTTAACCTGGAAAACAAAAAAGAGAATAAGTAAGTATATAAGTTTATTCTTCAATGAGGCCTTTTTTTTCTCTTTTATTGTAATCTAAGATAAGTAAATAATACATGACTATACCAAAGGCATATAACAGAGATGTGATCAGGAAAACGTGTACAAAATCATAGTGATATGTAAAAAGTACCGTTACCATTATACCGCTTAGCACCCAGCTTCCGCTCCAGATCGCTGAGGTAAGGGCACTGGTGATCTCCCTGTTTTTTTTGCCTACGTAGTTAAGTACCAGTTCAGAGGTCATGGGGCCTGCCATATTCATAAGAGGTTGCCGCAGAATGTAGCAGATGGATGCGATAAAAATAGCAATAGAATACTGGCTGTAATATTCTGTAGTGGCAAGGGCTATCAGTGAGATTACGGCTAAAGATTGTGTTGTTGGAATGGCGATTTTGTAGCCTATTTTTTCTTTTATTTTTGGCACAAGTAACGCGAAATAGGCCACAAGGAGTGAAGCAAAAAAACTTAACACCGAAAATCCGCCTTTGCCTAAGCAATGTACTTCTTTAAAGAACAGGCTTATAAACGGGATTGTAAGTCCTGCTCCCGTTGCTATAATAAGGGTTGGTACAAGTGCCTTGCCGACAAGTTTCCAGTCAGTTTTGCTTTTTTCCCTTGGCAGAAAAATCGCTTCCTTATCGGATTCAATCATAATTTCTTTAAAGTTTTTTATTCTTCTTAAAAAGAACAATCCTCCAAAGCCTAAAATTGAAAAGAAAAGCAGCAGGAATTTCTC
Organism: Sphingobacteriaceae bacterium; assembly: GCA_043716685.1. Lineage (GTDB taxonomy): Bacteria > Bacteroidota > Bacteroidia > B-17B0 > Aurantibacillaceae > Aurantibacillus. Next base: position 2,702 of record JAYSYG010000389.1, read on the forward strand.
GTTAAACAGATCGGGATTAATAAAATCTAGTACCACGGTAACAACACTGCTTAGGATGCCTCCAAAACTCCATGTCGTATAACTTAGCGAGATAGCTGCCGTATGATGCTCTTTTTTTGCATTCCTTAAAATGAACGGAAAAATAGGAATTTGCATAAATGTAAATGAGGCGCCCCAAAGTATCAGGGATATGAATAAAAGGTATTTTAAATGAAAGGCAATGGATAAAATAATTGCGATGCCAAAAAGCGGAACACATATATTCGAAAGAAAAAACAAGGGCAGTAGTTTTCTTCCTTTAATATAGCGCCCCAATGGAAAGGCCAGGATAAATACCCCAAGAAAACGAAAAGTAAGAAATAACGCGATCTCATCGTTTGAAAATTTCTCGCTTTCCATATAAAGTGGAAGTATGGTCATAAAAGTTGCATTTACCGTTTGGATAAAGAATTCGGAAGCAATTGCGTTTTTTATAGGCAACTCCAGTTCTTTATAAATTTTTATAAATGCAAAAACTTTATTCATGATTCATAATAAGATCAATATAACCAGTGATCTTTGCAAAATCTCCGGGTTCAAATTCTTCAAATTCGTCCCTGTTTTTAAACCAGGTGATCTGCCTTTTTGCGTAATTGCGTGTATGTTGTTTGATTTTTTCAACAGCTGTTTCAAGTGATGTATCTCCTTCAAAATAATCATACAGCTCTTTGTAGCCTACTGTTTTCAAAGCATTAAACTGTTTTTTGGTAATAAGTTTTTTGGCTTCTTCCAATAGTCCCTCTTGCATCATTGCATCAACGCGTGAATTGATACGCGTATAGAGTTCTTTTCTGTCCAGGTTTATTAAGATTTTAATTGCCGTAAAAGGACGTTGGATAGTTTTGTTCTTAAGAAAACCCGAATAGGGCAATCCGGTATGTTCTATTACTTCCAGGGCCCTTATCAATCGCTGAGGATTATTTTGGTCGACTTCATTAAAGTAATTCTCATCTTTCTTTTTTAATTCTTCGCGGAGCCATTCTAATCCGTTTTCTTCAAATTTTTTATTCAGGGAACTTCTTACTTCAGGTGGCACTTCTGTAAAATCGTCTACGCCGTTTAAAACAGCATCTATGTATAGACCCGAACCACCAACCATAAAAACAAGGGCATGTTCTTTAAAAAGTTCGTCCAGTGTTTTTAAAACGTCTTTTTCGAAATGGCCGGCTCCGTATAGTTCACTAACATCTTTTGTATTGATGAAATAGTGGGAAATTTTCGTCAATTGCTCTTCCGTGGGCTTAGCGGTACCTATGTTTAAATCCTTGTAAAACTGCCTTGAATCAGCAGAAAGTATAACAGTTTGATAGTGGCCTGCCAGTTCAATTGCCAGCGCAGTTTTGCCAACGGCTGTTGGACCAGCTATTACAACTAAATATTTACCGGGAGCGCTGATTTTCATAAATGTTAAGACTGAGTTGAACGGAAGTAACCCCTATTGAACTTCTTCCGTTCGGGCTGCAATATAGGAAATCCCTGCAAACACGTGAGCTGGGGAGGGTAGTTTTTTCAACGGTTTAGGATCAAAATATCAGGAATTAGCGGCATAATTATTCAAAATAGCTTGTGAACAACTCTTTTCACGAACATTCTTTTAGCAACTCTTGTTTGTTATTTTTATAGAATGCACAAACCTTTGCATAGTCTGGCTTTTGGAATAGCTGTTTTTTTAATGCTTGGCCTGCTGGCTTTTACTTTTCCAAAAAACGGAATTAAACTTACAAATAATTTGAATCTTAATTTTCCGGATCTGAATTCTTTGTTAGGTTTAAATTCTTCCAAAAAAGATATTTCAAAAATTATAGAGGCGGTAAACACACTTGATACTTCTTTCACAATAAACGATCCTTCTGAAAAAGCAGCGGATGTAACCGCCGATACAGTCAAAAAGGAAAAAATACCCGATCCCGAAAAGCAGATTTCAAAAAATGCCCCGGAGGAATCTCACCTATCAGAAGAGATCGGTGAGAGAGATTCTGCCGTATTAATAACCAGCATCCAGATGCGAAATAAAAATGCTCTCAAAAATTTCTTTGATG
>JAYSYG010000390.1:0-4768 GCA_043716685.1 Sphingobacteriaceae bacterium
CCACAGATAAACAAAATATTTTTTGTATTAACGGCAATCATCTTGGCATCGGGGTGTTTACGTCCACCTTGCGGTGGCACATTTACTACGGTACCTTCCAGCAACTTAAGTAATGCCTGCTGAACCCCTTCTCCACTTACATCGCGTGTAATGGAAGGGTTATCACTTTTGCGTGCGATCTTATCCACCTCATCAATAAATACAATTCCTTTTTCTGCTGCAGCAACGTCGTAATCGGCGGCTTGCAACAAACGGGTCAAAATACTTTCTACATCTTCACCAACATAACCAGCCTCGGTAAGAACCGTAGCATCGGCAATACAGAACGGCACGTTAAGCATTGTTGCAATAGTGCGAGCCAATAACGTTTTCCCGGTTCCGGTTTCACCAACTAATATTAAATTTGATTTATCTATCTCTACTTCTTCTTTGTTATTTTTTGCAACGTGTGCTATGCGTTTAAAATGATTGTATACCGCAACACTTAATACCTTTTTAGCATCCTCCTGTCCAATTACGTATTCGTCCAGTTTTTCTTTTATTGTTTTTGGTTTTAGTAAATTAAGTGCGTGTTGAACCTGTTGTTTTTGCTCACCGACAGATTCTTCCTTTATAATACCATAGGCCTGTGTAACGCAATTGTCACATACGTGTCCGTTAATTCCAGCTATTAAAATTTTTGATTCTTTTTTATCACGGCCGCATAGTGAGCAGCGTATTGTAGTGTCTTTTGCCATTTTGCTATTTGCAATACCAAATATACTAATAAATCAGTTCAGAATTTGTCTAAATACCCTTAAAATCTTACATAAATCCCAACTCCAGTTGAGCTACCTCGCTCATCATTTCCTTTTCCCAGGGCGGTTCAAAGGTGAGTTTTAACGCCGCGGACTTAACACCGGCCACAAGCTTTAATTTATTTTCCACCTCTGCCGGAAGGCTTTCTGCAACCGGGCAATTGGGCGATGTAAGTGTCATTACAATGCCTAAATTATTGTCGTCGTCAAGACTTAATTCATAAATGAGACCCAATTCCCATATATCTACAGGAATTTCCGGATCAAAACAGGTTTTGATCTCATCAATTACCCGTTGCATTAACTCTGTATTTTTTGTTATAATTATTGCACTCATTTTAAATCCTTTTTAATGCTTCTTTTTTCATTTGATTGATCATGCTCACAAGTCCGTTTGCTCTTGTCGGACTTAAATGTTCTTTCAAACCTATTTTATCTACAAATTCCATATTCGCTTTCACAATGTCTTCCGGCTTTTGATCTGATAATACCCGTATCATCAACGCTACCATTCCTTTTGTAATGATCGCATCACTGTCCGCTGTAAAAACAACCTTCCCGTCTTTTTGTTCTGCGTTTAACCATACCCTGCTTTGGCAACCTAGTATTATCCTATCTTCGGTCTTTAACTCCTGTTTAATCAGAGGTAAAGACTTTCCAAGGTCGATCAGGTGTTCGTATTTGGATTCCCAATCGTCGCCAAAGAATTCAAATTCCTCTATTATCTCATTTTCTATTTCTTTAATTGTCATTTATATTCTTCTTTTTATTCTGTGGTTGAGTCGGGCGTGCCCCTTTGGGTCGGGCTGTCGCTACTCGCTTTTTTAATTCGCTGAAGGAGCGAATTAAAAAGAGCTCAGACAGGCCGCTCCATCCCTCACGCAGGAAAAACTGCTAACCCAGCATTTTAATCACCTTCTTCAACTTCTCTATAAAAAAATCAATTTCTTCTCTTGTATTATAAATTGCGAAAGAGATCCGCACCGTTCCCTGAATATTCAAACACTGCATCAGCGGTTGCGTGCAATGGTGACCTGTTCTCACTGCTATCCCATATTTATCCAATAAAGTTCCCACATCAAAAGGATGCTGACCTTTTACATTAAACGAAATAACGCCTGCTTTGTGAGTGTCTTCTCCGTAAATTACTACTTCAGGGATTTGTTTTAATAGCTTTTGTGCATGCCGAACCAATTCACTTTCGTGAGCGAAAATAGTTTCCATTCCAATCTCATCCATAAATTTTATGGCTTCTGCAAACGCTATCACACCTGAAATGTTTGGAGTTCCTGGCTCGAAGCGCAAAGCACCTTCTGCATACTCTGTTTTCTCAAAAGAAACCGTTTTAATGGTTCCTCCACCTGCTCTTGCTAGTGGAAGTTCATTTAGCCATTTTTCAGAGAGGTATAACACACCAACACCGGTAGGGCCATAAATTTTATGTGCACCAAATACATAAAAATCAACGTCGAGTTTTTTAAGATCCACCGCCATGTGTGGAACAGATTGTGCTCCGTCAACCACTACCGCAATGTTATGTTTTTTAGCCAGTGCAGTTATTTTCTCAAGATCGGTGATCAGTCCTAAAGTATTTGAAACATGTGTAATGGCAATGAGTCTTGTTTTAGGGGTGATAAGGTTTTCAAAAGCTTCGTAATCGAGGCTTTGATCTTTTTTCAGAGGGATCACTTTTAGTTTACCTGCACATTCATCTGCCCAGATCTGCCAGGGTAAAATATTAGAATGATGCTCGTATGAAGATAAAATAATCTCATCCCCCTTAACGAGATATTTTTTTGCGAGACCTTCTGCTACAATATTTATTGAATCCGTGGTTCCGGCAGTAAAAATAATCTGCTGATCATTGCTGACGTTAAAATGTGTTGCGATGATTTTTCGCGCTTCTTCAAATTGCTCTGTCGCTTTTCTGCTCAAGGTATGAACCCCGCGATGAATATTTGAGTTTGTGGTTTTATAAAAATCCGAAATGTTTTCAATAACCCGCATTGGTTTTTGGGTGGTAGCGCCATTATCAAAATAAATAAGATCTGCTCCGTTTATCTTCTGATCCAGGATCGGAAATTGTGCGCGTATTTTAGTACTGTCTATCAAAATTAAATTTCGTTCTCAAATAAGTGCGTTACTTTTTCTCTCAAACTATCTACTTCTATTTTGCTAATTACTTCCAGCGCGAAAGAACCTAACAATAATTTTCTTGCGCTTTCTTTTCCTATACCTCTGGCATTCAAATAGAACATTGCACTTTCATCTATCTTTCCGGTAGATGTTCCATGCGAGCATTTAACGTCATCGGCATAGATCTCCAATTGTGGTTTTGTATTTATGGTTGCATCATCGCTGAGTAAAATATTTTTACTACTTTGATACGCATTTGTTTTTTGAGCGTCTTTTCTTACAAAGATCTTCCCGTTAAAAACGCCGGTACTTTTATCATTAATAACCCCTTTGTATAATTCATTACTCTCGCAGTGCGGCACTTGGTGATCCATTAATGTATGGTTATCCACCAGCTGGGTTCCTTTTGAAGAAAACAATCCGTTTAAATGCGCTTCGGAATTTTCCCCAACCAGAACAACATTATGGTTATTCCTGACTACCTGTCCGCTCAATGTGATCGTCGTACTATCATAATGAGCCGAGCGTTCTACTTTTACCTGATTTGTGTTTACGGAGAAACCCAGAGCTCCTTCATTTTGAAACAGTGAGCAGTTTAATCTGGCATTTTGTCCTACAAATTTTTCGCTCAGATAATTACTGAATACTTTTCCTTTTCCAAAAATAATCTGCTCTTCAACCAGAGTTGCTTCGGCACTTTCTTCCAGCTCTATTAAATTCCGCGTATTCACCATTGCTTCTGATTCAGAACCGGAGATATATAAAATATGAATAGGGATCTGCAAAGCAACACCTTTCTCAACTTTTAAATGGAATCCGTTAGAACTGAAAACTGTGTTTAGTGCTATAAACGCATCGCTCTCGACATTTGTCGCAGTAGAAATAAGTTTTTTTGCACTGGTGTCGAGGTTTGATAAAGCTGTAATGTGTAATCCCTTAAGAATTATTTTATCGCTCAGGCTTTCAGAATACGTGCCATTCAGCACCACCAATGTAATTGTATCCGCCAGCTTATATGGATTAATATCCGTAAGACTAAGAAATTTTTGCTCAATGTTTTTAAATTCCTTTTTCAGAATAACATCCATGTTACAATATTTGTAATCCTCGTTCTTGTTATTTGGAATGCCGGTATTCTCAAGATACATCAGAGCTTTTGTAAGTGTTGAATCGTTAATAAATCCGACTTTTGCAGCGCTGCCCGAAATCTTTTCGATAATGTTTTGTGCTGTATGTGATTTTTCTGCGATCATTATTTCCTTCTTTTAGACGCTAATTTCACGAATTAGCACCAATGATTTATATTTTCCGTTGTTTCCTGGTTCAATACTTCTTTCACAAATGACACTAATGTTCTAAATTTTGATTTGTGAGAATTAGTGTAATTCGTGTCTTTATTTATGCAGATTCCTTTTCGAATTGTTTTTTAATTTCATCATAACCTTTTGCTTCCAATTCCAGTGCTAATTCTTTTCCACCGGATCTTACAATTTTCCCGTTGTAAAGAATATGTACAAAGTCCGGAACGATGTAATCCAACAATCGCTGGTAATGTGTGATCACAATGAATGCTCTTTTATCATTCTTCAACGTATTAACACCATTGGCTACAATTTTTAAAGCATCAATGTCCAAACCACTATCTGTCTCGTCAAGAATTGCCAGCGTAGGCTCCAACATAGCCATTTGAAAAATTTCGTTCCTCTTTTTTTCACCACCGCTGAATCCTTCATTAACACTTCTGTTAGCTAATTTACCGTCCAGCTCTACAAGCTTTTGTTTTTCTTTCACAAGCGCTAAAAAATCTTTAGCGGCAATAGCTTCCTGTCCTTTAT
>JAYSYG010000040.1:0-23017 GCA_043716685.1 Sphingobacteriaceae bacterium
CGGTAAAACGCAAATTACCACAACCAATACTGATGCTTTATCTGTTATTAACGGAGTATCCGGCCCTTTAAGTTTTAATGTCGGAGCAAGTGGGTACACCGAAATTAAAACGGCTAATATAAAAGCTTTTTCCATTTATAACACAAGTAATCCTAATAATAATGAGACTTTTTTTATAAATAATAATGGTTATACTGAAATAAAGGTTTACGCGCCGTCGGGAATGCCGACACCGTATAGCGCAGGTCATAGAGCTTTTACGATAAGGGATATGACAAGCAATGGTGGGAGTGGTCAGGATATTTTTGTAGTGAACTCAAATGGAAAAACCTATGCACGAGAAGTGGAAATTAGCTTAGTTCTTAATTTCCCTGATTATGTTTTTAATCCTGGTTATGAGCTGAAATCAATAACGCAAGTAGAAAATTACATCTTAAAAAACAAGCATCTGCCAAACTTTGAAAAAGGCGAATACTACGAGAAAAATGGCATCAATGTAAACGATATGTTTGTTAAACAACAGGAAAAAATTGAAGAATTAATGTTATACATTATTCAATTAGAAAAGCGTTTACAGTTAATTGAAAAAAAATAAATTCTTATTAATCCTTTATACTTTTAGCCATGAAATTGACAAGATTATTTACACTATTGATATGTGTCTTTAACTCCATAGTGTCCCCTGCGCAAGAAAACACCATCAAGTTTTCCTATGATGAGAGTGGCAATATGATCCAGCGTTCATTACAAGTTTTTGTAGGTGGGCGTATAAATAGAAACGCAATCGACAGTAACTTCACTCCGGCCCCAAATTTCAAAATTTTTCCTAATCCCACAAATACGAGCCTTAACATTGAGGGTGATCTACCGGAGGATATTAGCGAGGCTAAATTATCACTTCTAAATGTTAATGGGCAACTATTAAAAAAGGATATTTATTTAGGTCAGCTGAAAACCATCAACGTTACTGACTTGAAAAGCGGAATGTACATCCTTGAGGTAAAGTATTCCGAAAAGAAAAGAAATTCCTATAAAATCATTGTTACCAATTAAAATTTGAAGATTATGATTAAAAAAACCAACTTATTTATACTATCGATTTTAGTTGTCAGCGGAAATTATAAGGCACAAAATTTTCAAAATTTACCAACACTTGTAATCCCAAATGTTCAACCAAATCCTACCCCCCTAACCGTTGATACCTATTCAAGGGCTATAACAAGTATAAATCTAAAAAATGGATTTAACTACGGCTTTGTATCGGGATCAGCTACCAATTTGCTTAATCTGAATATTTCTTCCTATCCTAATTACATAAATAATAATTATCAAAACCCTTCAACCACTCCAAGCTTCTATTCCGTTAATCCGGGCTTAGAAGCTGCGGTAACCACAGGAGTTGCAAGCGTAAACCCTATGGGTGGGTTTAATTATAACATTCCCATTGTTTGCTCCCCAGGCACTGCCGGCATGGAACCGAAACTGTTTATTAATTACAATAGCAACAGCGACAATACCTGGTTAGGTCTAGGATTTAACCTCACTGGAATCTCTGTGATCTCGCGGCTGGGAAAAGCTCTTTTTTACGATGGCGTTAAGAGTGGGGTTAAATTTAATTCTGATGATGTTTATTCGCTCGATGGAGCGCGGCTATTATTAAAAAGTGGTGTATATGGGCAAAACGGAGCTACTTACAAAACGGAAGTTGAAAATTACTATACCATTATTTCTACTGGTACTCAAGGAAACGGACCACAATATTTTACAATTACAACTCCTGAGGGTTTAACAATGGAATACGGAAAGGTGTCCACCTCAAAACATCTTGACAATAGCAGTACTGAGGTTTTAAGTTGGTACGTTAGCAAAATTTATGATGTATATGGAAATTATATGGTATACTCCTACACCAACACAGGTGGCGAACTATTAATTAACAAAATAGAATATACCGGGAATGGAAGCCTAAATCCATACAATAAAATAGAATTCACTTATATTGATAGAAGCGACTTTAATTCTATTTTCATTGCGGGAAAAGAATTTAAAAGAAGTCATATTTTAAAAAATATAAACTGTTTTAACATAAATAATTCCATCATTAAGAATTATTCTTTTGATTATCAGTATGAACTTGCCAGTTTGTTGACAAGGATTACAGAGGTTGACGCAAATGGCAATGCCCTGAATCCTACCTTCTTCGACTGGAAACACGAAGGAATATCTCCTAATTATTATGCTTGCAATTACATTACCGGCCCAAAACTAAATTTTAATTTAGCGCCGGTGTATCAAACATCCGTTCCGGCTGATCTTAACGGAGATGGCAAAAACGATCTGGTCTTGATAAAAAATGATCAGACTTTTGAAGTCCAGTTTAAAATAAATACAGGGCAGACAGTCAGTTGTTGGTTGGGGCCTAATGCCCCAATTGAGTTTAATCAGGGGAATAACCTAAGCATACGAAATTTTGTAGTGGAATATATCACCTCTTTTGTTTTTGACGAGGATGATGATGATCTGGAAGAAGTTTTTATAGTATATGCTATTATGAGTTCAGGTTCGTATACGTATTATATTGATAAAATAAAAAATGTAGGGGGGGTTTTAGTTCTAAGTAATGAAACTTGGGCACCGCTTCCCTCCAATGGCATTCCTAATATTTGGAGGCAATCAAACGCTTTCAATAACTACTGTTCAAATTATAATACATCATCTTTTTTTTATGCAAAAGAGGACGTGACAGGTGACAATCTACGGGATAATATTCTGGTTGATCAATCTCAGCTTATTTTCACTCCTTCCAACAGCCAGGCCCCTATTATTATAAATTCAAGTCAAATTATTAAAACATCATTGGGCGATTTTGATGGCGACGGTATACTCGACATTTATCTTCTTTCAACCATAAGTGCCACCGCACCTCCATATCTTTGCGAGGTTTATAAATACAACTCCTCCAACAACACTCTGATTACGCTTGTTTCAACAACAATAAACATTGGAACTAATTCACATTTACCCGGCTGGTTGTTTTATAATAATAGCCCTATACTTAATAATTACGCTAATGCAAGTAAATCAATTGATTTTGGTGATTTTAATGGTGACCAAAAAACCGATATTATGTATATCGACTATCAAAGTGCTAGTACGGGAAATGCACATATCTTAAGGTCAGATGGCTTAACGTTTCTGCCTGATAATAATCCATTGCCTATTTCGACTTTACTAAATACTTTTAACACAAATTTTTCTGCTATGGACGCCAATAATGATGGATATGCAGATCTCATAATGAACGCTCACGACCTGGTAAATGGAGGCTCGTACTTTAACTATTGCCCTTCCAATGGGAATTTTTTGACACCGCCCATTGGCTCTCAATTCTATAATGATAAAATACAGGGAATCCTATCCGACTTTGACGGGGATGGCTCTATGGATTACCTTTACCAATCAGGGTATGCCTTTTTTCAAGTCACCATGAATTTATTTAATCAAAATAATAAAAAATTTGTAAATCATATTTTCAATATTAAAGATGATTTGAAAATTAGTTATGCATATTTACCCGGCCAACAAAGGCCTGATGTTTATCCTGGAGCTTATGGAGCTTATTACAAAAAAACTACACCACCCGTAAATACTGCCTCAGTGTTTAAGATAGTTAAGCCTGCTATTTTTGTTGTAACAGGCACAATGAATAATCACATATTCTTTCGTTATGGATACAATACTGCAATCTATCACCGGCAGGGAAAAGGGTTTTTAGGGTTCGAGAAAATATTCACATGTGATAACGGCAAAGTAATATATGGTACAAATGGCCCGATTTATAAAGGCAATGTTTCAACTTTCACTTATAGTCCAACGTGCGATGATATTGCTGGTTCAGAGCAATTAGAGACGTACCTGAGGCAGGATATTTTTACTATTGAAAATAGCAAAACCTCCGCATACGGACAAACAATAATGAATTATACTCAAACAGGAAATAACAGGTATCTGAGCTCAACTATATCTTCTTCTAAAAATTACCTTTCTACTACTTTTAATGTTCAGACGACAACGTTTGACAATATTAATGGAGGGCAGATACTAAGTACTGTTTTCAGCAACCTTAAATGGTTAACACAGCAGGTAATTAATAGCGTGCAAACGAATTACACTTACCAAAACCTTGCTCATCCCTTAAATGGAAGCACTTATTTCAAAGGTCTTACGATCACGGAATCCCGATCCGCTAATGGTAATACCTCCACCTATCTCACAAACTTCAACTATAATACTCAATATGGCTATCTCACTAGCGTTGTTAAAAATGCTAACCTTCCTTCGCTTGCTGTTACAACGACTTATTCCCAATTCAATGCGTTTGGCCAAGCATTAAATATTAGCATTACGGCTCCCGATCTCAGTCAACCGCGTACAAGCAGCTTACAATATGATGCAACTGGCCGTTTTATTACCCAAACAACTAATGCCCTTAGTCTAACCGAACAGGCAATATATGAACCTGGTTATGGCAATTTATTACAAACTACAGATGCTACCGGCCTTGTAAGTAAATTCTCTTACGATGGCCTGGGTAGACTTATTAAGACTACCAGCCCCACTGGAGCGGTAAATACAAATAAATATGAATGGTATGGTTATATCGGCAATTTTATACCCCCACAGCAATACGGCTTAAAGGTAACAAGCACATACGAAGCAAACGGTACTAAAATAATCTATTTCAATAACAACGACACTCCGGCAAAAACCGAAAGTACGGGTTTTGGAGGTAATACAATTGTTAGCGAAAAGACGTATGATTATAGTAATAGATTACATTTAGAAAGTCAACCTCATTTTTTAAGCCAGACTATCTACAAAGAATTTGGATACTCATATGACGAATATGACAGGCCAACAGCAGTTACTGAATATATAAATAACCAAACCACGTTAAAAGCCACTTATAATTATAATTCTTTAAGCAATACTTCTTATCAAAAAGGTTTTGTTCAAATTCAGTCTCCTGCCGGGAATGGCTCTGGAACAATTTATAACGTGAACGAAAATAATGAGGCCGGACAGATCGATAAGGTCAGCAATTATGAAAACACGAATGCACAACATACGTCAGCATACACATTTAATGAACATGGTTCACCTATCCAAATGGTTACTGGATTTCCTGGCGGACAGGGCGGGGCTACCACTTCATTTGTATATGATGCTCTTGGACGTAAAAAAACTATGAATGATCCTTCCAGTGGTACTAATAGTTATGACTATAATAGTATCGGCGAACTCACGTTAACGGCTACTCCAAATGGGCAATACACTTATGCCTACGACATTATGGGAAGGCTTATTACTAAAACAGGAAGTGGACAGGGTGTTTATACTTATGATTATGTGACATCCGGAAATGGATTAATGAACCTAAAAAAAATAACCGGTCCCTCAGTTGTTAGCGAATTTAAATACGATGGTTTTAACCGCCCTATCGAGAAAAAAGAAACAATTGGCATTGGCCCCTCTGCCAAACAATTTAAAAGTAGCTATACATACGACAAATACAGCCGTCTTGTGGACTATACGTATCCAGGAAATTTTAAAACGACTAATGAATACGATATTAATGGGTATCTAAATAAAATCAAAAACAACAACACCACCTTCTGGGAGTTAACTACTATGTTAAGTCCCACTCTTGTAAAAGACTATAAAAATAATGCTGGAATAACAACACAAATTACCTATGATAATTTCCAAAATTTACAACAAATTGCCCTTGGAAATTTAAGCTCACAAAGTCTTACGATTAATAATGCCGCTGCCAACATGCTTGACCGCTCCTATAAAAATTTTGTAACCACAACAAATAATTACGAAGGTTTTGATTACGATAATTTTGACAGGCTCACAAGAACCAAGTTTATGAACTCAAACAATAATCTTCAAACTAAACAAAATTTCTACTACAATGCAAATGGTAACCTTGACCATAAGGACGATTGTGGGGATTATGTTTATGGTAATGCAAGCAAACCTTATGAGCTCACACAAATAACAAACGCTGCCAATAATATTAGTCTTAATACTTTAAATGTGGTTCATACTGATTTTGATAAAGTAAGCCAGATTACTGAAGCTACAACAAACAAACAATTCGATTTTGTATATGGGAACAATGAACAACGGTTCAAAATGGAATATAAGCTTAATAGCCAGCTTCAATATACACGTTACTACCAGGATAATTATGACAGGCAGGAGACTTCAAATGGTTACAAGGAATGGAGTTACATCTACAGTCCTACCGGGCTATCTGCGATTTATTACAATGATAATGGAACCGCTAAGTTGCTGGATGTGTCAACAGATCACCTTGGAAGTCCTATACTTTTAAGTGATCAAAACGGCCAGATTGTTGAGGAATACAGTTTTGATGCCTGGGGAAGAAGAAGAAATCCGGTTGACTGGACGTATAATAATATACCTGTGTCCCAAACATTAATTCGTGGTTATACCGGTCATGAACATTTAGATGAGCTAGGCATTATTAATATGAATGGCCGGGTTTATGATCCTGTACTTGGCAGATTTATACAACCGGACCCTTTTGTACAAAATCCGGGAAATATTCAGAACTTTAACCGCTATAGTTATGTAATGAATAACCCAATTAAATATACAGATCCTAGTGGTTATAAAAATATTAAACAGGGTGAGTACAATGAGGGTGGAAATCCTGATTCACGGGGAGGCGGACCTGTTCTATACGTAGACGGATTCAGGCTCGAAATAGGGCATGGGGGTTATGATATGTTCATGAGAACCTGTATTGGCGGCGGTGGGGGTGGCGGTGGACTGGGAGTTGCCAGCTTTGAATATTTTGGCGTATGGACAGGAAATGGGCCGAATCTTAGGGGTATTACTTATACTTCGGGGTTCTTTGTAGATTTCGCTAATGAACATCCGGGAGCACTGAGTGGAATGGATGGGCGAGGTGCTTATGTTCAGTTAAAACCAACTAATGACCCTGGAGTTTTTATAAATCCAATTACTGGAAAGATTACAATTGACAATAGCAATCCTATTGCAACTGTTGGATGGACTGAGTTTGGTAATGGAATGGGACAAGTATTTAATGCTGCAGGAATTGTTTATGGGGGATCTGAAATGGGAATAAAAGGCCTTGGGCCTAACGGTCCAAAAGTTATAGGCAAAAATATAGGTTTTGGCACACAGAGAGTTGCTACTGCTTTGAGAGGTACTTTAGCAGGCATTAGTAAAATAGGTAAAGCACTAGGATTGGCAGGATATGGACTGCAAGCATTTTCAAGTAGTTATAAATATGCAACTGGACAAAATGTATCGACAGCCGAAAATGTAGGTTTAGGTATATCCACAGGTTTCGTAGGTGCAGCCCTGTTTGCTGCTGGAACTGCAGCAGCGCCCATTGTAGCCGCAGGTGCATTAATTTATGGCGCAATTGAGTTAGGATCTTATTTTTATAATGGAAATAACTTAGAGGAAAATCTGATTGGCAAATGATGAAAGTATTTGAATTTTTATATTACTGCCTATATAGAATGTTTGCGCTAATAAAACGAGTTGGTGAAAAGGATGAAAATTTAGCATCCTTGTTTTATAGTGTCCTTTTATCTACGAAATCACTTACACTTTTTTTTATAATAAGATATACGGATGCTAGAGCTTTGTTTTTATTATCCCCCTATAATAACATCTTAAAGGTGTCTATGGCGGCTGTATTTTTTATTTGGTATTTTGCCTGTAAATCGTATTTTCTTAAGCGAGGAAATTATATCAAGATAATAGCTTTTTACGAAAAAAAATATGCCGGGAAAAACCAGAGGATGGCTATAGTTGGTATTATTTATTCAATCTGTACGTTTATTCTTTTTATGATCATTCTGAATTTTCCGGTAAGTTAATACAAACAAGATAAAAAATGGTTTTAGCATTTAAGTTTTTATACTACAGTGTATAGTTAGAGCTTCACTTTTTGAACTAGCGATTTGGGAACCTCACCTGTGTGTTTTCCTCCAAGAAATTTAATTCCTGATCCATAGTATAATTTAAAGATATGAAAATAGAAAGGATAATTTTAATTTTTAAAAAAGGTGCCGAAAAGCTTTTAAAAGAAATCATTGTGAACAATCTTGAAATCTCAATTATTAAAAAGCTATTTAAATCTAAAGATGGAGATCCTCATTTCTATAGCCCATATTTGATCGAACAAATACAATATAATAACCTAATTAAATATGTCCCAGAACTTAATGAATATCCTAGCGAAAAATTCGAGTTGTACTTGGAAGCCTTTTCTGTATAATGTTTTTAGTATAGGAGTCCGTACTTTCAATAAAATTCAACTATTCTATATGCTGTTATGTAGGATTTATCTCGCTTAACTGCATTTAAATTTTTATGTAAATTTCTTAACTTCACAATCCAATTTAGTGCAAAAATATTAGTTCTGATATTCCTTAATTCATTATTATGTTTCTTAAAAATAAAATCTTAACTATTGTGTTTTTGTGGCTAGGAAGTTCAATTCTTTCCTCCCAAACCTACACCTTCACCCCCGCAGGTGCTACAGGTCGTTATGGCCCCACTCAAACACAGGTAAATACAAGCTACACGACTACCAATTTAAACGGAGCTGTAACTGTAAGTAACGGCATTCAAAGCTGGACAGTGCCTTCCACAGGAAATTATAAAATCGAAGCCTTCGGAGCAAAAGGCGGTAATGGCCAAACAACCACTGGTAGTTCAGGGGCTAAAATGGGGGGTGAATTTTCGTTAACACTTGGGCAGGTTTTAAAAATATGTGCTGGACAATTAGGGGGAAATGGTTACCAGGCAGGAGGAGGCGGAGGCAGCTTCGTTACTGATAATAGTAATACACCTTTAATTATTGCGGGAGGAAGTGGCGGAGCATCTAATGGCAATGCAACCTCTTATAGTTCTGTAAGCATGCAAGGAACAACAAGTACTTCGGGTTTACCGGGAATTAATCCAAACGCTAGTGTAACTGCAGGTGCCGGGGGTACTTCCGGAAATGGCGGCTTCACAAGCACAACGTATACTATTGGTGATGCGTCTGCTGGAGGCGGATTACTAAGCGATGGCGCCGACGGAAACCCTTCCACCGGGGGACTTGCTTTTATTAATGGAGCAATCGGAGGTGCGGGAGCAAGCAGTACTGCGGGCATTGGCGGCGATGGTGGTTTTGGCGGTGGCGGTGGCGGAGACTGGTCTAATTGGACTGGTTCTGGTGGTGGTGGCGGATATTCCGGCGGCGGTGGCGGCGTATATTATGGCTGCGGTGGTGGAGGTGGTTCTTACAATTCGGGAACAAATCAAATAAATACTTCAGGAGCAAATACCGGCAACGGTTATGTCATTTTCACTAAACTCTCCGGAGTAAGTATTATACAAACCACTTCCATCAGTTGTTATGGCATGTCAACCGCGGTACTCACGGCTTCTGCGTTTGGAGGCACAGCTCCTTACACCTATTCCTGGTCGCCTTCGGGCAGTAGCAGCGCAACGCTCAGCGGCCTGGGCATTGGCACATATACCTGCAGAGCGGTGGATGCCAGTTCTGTTGTGTATACCAACACTTTTGTAATTACACAACCTTCCCAGCTTGTTGCTACTCTGTCTCAAACCAATGTGAGCTGTTTTGGCGGTAGTAACGGTGTGGCAAAAATGACTGTTTCGGGCGGAGCATCACCCTACTCTTACACATGGACACCCACGAGTAGTTTTGGTTCATCTGTTACGGGATTAAGTGCCGGTACCTATTCGTGTTTAATTAAAGATGCGAATGCATGTTCAAGCTTTACTATGGTAACTATTACCCAACCTGCGGCCCTTTCTGTTTTTGGTGTAGCAACTACTCCCACTGTGTGTTCCGGCGGCACTTCTATGTTACTGGGCGGTGGAGCATTAACCTACAGTTGGAGCAATGGCGTAACAAATGCGCTTGCTTTTATACCCGCAACAACTACCAATTATACCCTAACCGGAACAGATGCTGCAGGCTGCACAGCCACTGCCGTAACAGGCATTGTGGTAAATGTTTCCCCTACTTTAGCTATAGCAGGCAGTAATACAGTGTGTTCAGGAAATTCCCTGACCTTAACAGTAAGCGGAGCAAACAGTTATACCTGGAATAGTTCTTCTAATACCACAACACTAAGTGTATCGCCAACGCTTACCGCAAGCTATTCCGTAACAGGTGCAAATTCAAATGGCTGTCAAAATACCGCAGTTAAAACCGTTTCCGTAATTAACAGTACTGTTGTAAATGCGCTGGCAAGCAGTCCTGCAATTTGTATCGGAAATACAGTTTCACTTTACGGCAGCGGCGCCAGCACGTATACATGGACAGGCAGCATTCTGAATAACGTTTCCTTTACACCGACCTCAACAGCATCTTACACGGTTACAGGAACCGGCGCTTGTGGCACGGCTTCTGCTGCCATCACTGTTACTGTTAATTCATTACCAATTGTTTTTGCGAATGCAAGTAATACCCTCATTTGCTCCGGCGCAACTCTTACTCTTTTTGGGTCTGGTGCAAATACCTATGCCTGGTCTGGCGGGGCAATCAATAACTCTGCTTTTCCTTTAACCACAAATACAACCTATACCGTTACCGGAACAGATGCTAACGGTTGTCAGAATACCGCTACAAAAAATATTTCTATTAATCCATTACCGGTTGTAACCGCGGGCGTCTCGGCTTCTGTTGTTTGCGCCGGTTCACCGGTCACCTTCAATGGTGTCGGTGCGAATAGCTATTCCTGGTCTGGCGGTGTAACAAATAACGCGCCTTTCTCACCAACCACAAGCGCCTCTTATGTGGTTACGGGTACAGACCTGAATGGCTGTCAGAATACGGCAACTACCAGCGTAAATGTGATCATCGTTCCACTTGTAACAGCTAATACAACAAGTACGGCTGTTTGTCCGGGAAATACGGTAAGTCTTTATGGCGGCGGGGCATTCAGCTATACCTGGTCGAATGGCATACTTAATAACGTTTCTTTTACGCCGACTATCACTACAACCTATACAGTAACAGGTGCTAATTCTTGTTTTACTGCCAGCAATGTAATCACAGTAACTGTGAACGCGCTTCCTGTAATAACTGCTAATGCTACAAGTTCTGTTGTGTGCCTGGGAAATACAACTGCTTTATTTGGAAGCGGAGGAATTTCCTATTCCTGGTCAGGTGGAATAAGCAATAATACTCCCTTTCCTCCAACAGCATCCGCAAGTTACACCGTAACAGGAACAGGAGCTAACGGTTGCCAGAATACCGCTGTAAGATCCATGACCGTGAATGCACTGCCGTTAGTAACAGCTTCTGCAAGCAGTAGTGTTTTTTGTTTTGGAAACTCCACCACTCTGAATGGCGGCGGGGCGCTTACGTACAGCTGGACGGGAACTATTACTAATAATATATCTTTCACCCCAGGCATCACAACTACTTACACAGTAACCGGAACCGATGCGAACGGTTGCCAGAACACAGCAGTAAAAACGATCACAGTAAATCAATTACCTGTTGTAACAGCCAGCGCAAGTAGTACAGTTATTTGCAGTGGAGCTACACTTACCCTGAATGGAACTGGTGCCAACACGTATATCTGGTCAGGTGCTGTTTTAAACGGACAAGCATTTTCTCCAACAAGTACCTCCGCATACACAGTTACCGGTACAAATACAGTTACAGGCTGTACAAAT
The DNA here is from genome assembly GCA_043716685.1 of Sphingobacteriaceae bacterium. Taxonomy (GTDB): domain Bacteria; phylum Bacteroidota; class Bacteroidia; order B-17B0; family Aurantibacillaceae; genus Aurantibacillus. The sequence continues at coordinate 11,785 of JAYSYG010000040.1, forward strand.
ACCGCTGTACAAAATATCACGGTGAATCCTTTACCGTCATTAACCATTAGTACAACAAATTCGGTTGTCTGCAACGGACATTCTGTAACATTAAATGCATCCGGTGCAACGCTCTATTCCTGGACGAATGGTGTTGTAAATAACGTTCCGTTTTTTCCTTCGTCCACTTTGAATTATTCTGTAAGCGGAACAAATACCTTAACAGGCTGCAGCAAGACTGCAACGCAGCAAATACTTGTAAATCCCCTGCCGGTTGTAAGCATAATTGCTTCGGGCTCTTCCATCTGCTCAGGGAATTTTGTAACCTTAAACGGGCAGGGGGCAACCACTTATGCCTGGACAAACGGAGTGCTTAATGGAACGGCCTTCTCACCCACTATAACAAGTGCCTATTCCGTAACCGGAACAAATACACTCACGGGATGCACCAGTACAAATAGTGCTGTGCAAACAATTACAGTTCTTTCTCTGCCATCATTGTCTGTAAGCGCCTCAGCAAGTATTAGCTGTGTAAATGAAACGGTGATTTTAAATGTTAGTGGCGCGCAAAGTTATAGCTGGAGTACAAATGAAAATACCTACTCAATCAGTATTTCTCCTTCCGTCACTACTAGTTATACAGTAAGTGGAACTTCTGTAAATGGTTGTTCAGCTACTACGACCTTAACACAAAATGTTTCTGAATGTTTAGGCGTAGAAACACTAAAAGAAAAAAATCCTGAACTTATTATTTTTCCAAACCCAAACAATGGGCAGTTTACTCTTTCAACAAACCAGGAAATGGAAGTGGCTTTAATGAATGAATTGGGTCAGGTACTCAAAACAATCTCTTTGAATGAAACGAATAAAAAGAGTTTTTTGGTTGCCGATCTTCCCAATGGAATTTATTTTGTTCTTGGGCTAAAAGAAAATCCATCGGTTAAATTAAAAATTGTGGTATCGAAATAACTTTCCGAAAGTTGCTAAAACAATCCGAATTGTTGGGGAGTTGTTCAATAGAAAGGCTAAGAATCAAAGTAGTGTCATATTAACTGTGTACTTGCGCAGTACCCTGACAGGGTTTTACGTCGTTCTTCGCTAACCCTGTCAGAGGTTTACAGCACTTTACAGTTAACATAACAGTAGTATCTAAAAATTAACAAACGGTTTATGTTCCCAGATATTATGAGTGATCCGTTATTTGCTGTTATACTTTGTTTTAACAGCTTTATGTACAATTAATTTACCGGACTTAATTTCCTTTTTGATTGAGTATTGCGGGAATAGAATTCTTTTATACCGAACAACTCAGATTTTGGAAAAACAATCACCTGAGTGTTCGGTATAACCGATAGTAGTCAGCTTTTTTTTAAAAAACCTGCCAACTTTCGGTATAATGTAAAAGGCTTAACAGCTTCTTTTTATGTCGTGACTTTTGATTTAACACAAGCATATATATTACAAATACGTTTCTGAATTCAAATAATTCTTTACATAATCATTTACTCCTTCTTCAAGTGAAGTAAAGGGCTTTGAATATCCCACAGAAATTAGCTTACGCATATCCGCTTCTGTGAAATACTGGTATTTATCGCGAATATCAATTGGTGTATCTATAAATTCAATATTCGGTTCCAGGTTTAACGCTGTAAAAGTGGCCTTCGCCAGATCTATAAATGTGCGGGCCTTTCCACTGCCTAAATTGTAAATGCCATTTTTCGGGCGTTTGGAATATAAGAACCAGATCACGTTGACTACATCTTTTACGTAAACAAAATCACGTAATTGTCCACCATCGGTATACTTTGGATTATGAGATCTGAATAATTTTACTTTCCCCGTTTTTTTGATCTGGTGAAAGGAATGAAAAATTACCGAAGCCATTCTTCCTTTATGGTATTCATTCGGACCATACACATTAAAAAATTTTAAGCCCTGCCAGTTTGGAGGCGTTTGTTTTTGCATAATGGCCCACTTATCAAAATCATTCTTGCTCTCGCCATAAGGATTTAAAGGTTTTAATAAAGGAATTTTTGTTTCATCGTCCACATAACCCTGTTCGCCTAACCCATAGGTAGCGGCAGACGAAGCGTATATTAACGGAATAGCATGTTGTGAACAGATGTTCCAAAGATCTTTGGTATAATTTAAATTCAGTTCGTTAAACACTTCCACATTAAACTCTGTTGTATCCGTTCGTGCTCCAATATGGATCACATAATCAACTTCTTTGTAATTTTTACGGAACCAGTCTACAAAAACGGAGCGCTCGAGTTTCGTTTGAAATTTTTTTCCGATGGAATTGCTCTCCTTCTCCAGTTTGGAAAAATCATCCACTAATATCAGATCAGAAATTCCTTCTGAATTAAATTTTGAAACAAGGCAGCTTCCAATAAAACCTGCCGAACCTGTAATTACTATCATAACTATATATCGCGACAAAGTTAAGGTTTAATCTCTATCTAAAAAAAGACACATATTGCAGTAATTTTTTTAAATCAAAAAGCCGTTTCCGAACACTGAATTAGTGAATTAACTGGTTTAATCCAGATCTATAAAATCTGTGTACTCTTTGGCTCCTATGTTTCATCTTTGTTTCGTGTAATTCGTGTCTTACATTTTGTAGTTTCAATAAAATCTCCCAAATTAGAGATATGGAATTAAAACGTGTATTCGATATTTTGGACAGGTTAAAAACCTATGCGCCAAAAAAGGATATTTTAAATGCAAAAGAAAATCTGACTAACGGGCAGGCAGGCAAACAATGGGTAAGCTATAGCCTGGATGATTTTATCAATAACGCCAATTACGTTAGCGCCGCTTTATTGCAGCTGGGGCTAACACCCGGCGACAATGTGGCTATAATGGCGGGCAACTCCCCCCAATGGAATTTTGTGGATTATGGCTGTCAGCAGGTTTCCATGCCAACCGCCCCCATCTTTCCAACCATCAGCAACAATGACCTTAAATATATTTTAAACCACAGTGAGGCCAAACTAATTTTTATCTCAGAAAAATCTATCTGGCAAAAACTTACCGTCATCGAAAAAGAACTCCTGCATTTAAAGTTCGTTTTCACCTTCGATACACTCGAGGGAGTAAAACCCTTTTCAGAATTTGTTGCACTGGGGAAAGAAAATTTAAATCTTGAAAAAATAAATGAGCTGAAAAGTAAGGTAAAAGAGGATGATCTTATGACCTTATTATATACGTCAGGAACAACTGGTCAGCCCAAAGGGGTAATGATCTCCCACAAGAATATGATGGCCAATGTGTATGTGTGTGAGCATATTGCCCCTTTTACAAATAAATGGCGCGCGCTGAGCTTTTTGCCTTTGAACCATGTTTACGAACGTTTTTTAAATACCCTTTATTTATACCATGGTGTAAGTATTTATTATGCCGAAAGTATTGAAACGATCGGTGACAATTGCAGGGAGATTCACCCGCAAATATTTGTGGCGGTACCACGTGTACTCGAGCGGGTGCTTGAAAGAATTACTGCCACCGGAGAAAAACTGTCGGGTTTTAAGAAAAAATTATTTGACTGGAGTATGCAGCTGGCAGAGCGTTTTGAGTTACACGGCGCCAATGGCTGGTGGTACGCCTTCCAGGTTAAAATTGCTGATCTGCTCGTATATAAAAAATGGCGCGCAGCAGTTGGGGGCGAAGTTGTTGCCGTTGTAAGTGGCGGAGCGGCGTTAAACCCCAGGCTTGAGCGTATTTTTTATTGCGCCGGATTAAATTTATTACAAGGCTATGGCTTAACAGAAACCTGCGTTGTAGTTTCTGTGAACAGGTTTGATGAAGATCACCGCATGTTCGGAACGGTTGGCATTCCGGTTGAAAATTCTGAAGTAAAAATTGCTGAGGAAGATAGTGAGATCTTAATGAAAGGTCCGAGCCTTATGCTGGGCTATTATAAAAATCCGGAAGCGACCGCAGAGGTAATAGATAAAGAGGGCTGGTTCCATACAGGTGATATTGGAAAAATAGTTGAGGGCCGGTTCCTTAAAATTACCGACCGGAAAAAAGAGATCTTTAAAAGTAGCGCCGGAAAATATATCTCACCGATCGCTATTGAAAATAAATTAAAAGAATGCAGGTATATTGAACAATGCATGGTAATAGGGGAGGGACAGAAGTTTGCCTCCGCTTTGATCATCCCTTCCTTCAGTAATTTAAAAGAATACGCAAAACACCATGGAATAGATTGGAAGGGCAACGAGGAAATGATCCATACCGAAGAAGTTAAAAAGATTATTGCAGAACACGTTAAAAAAATAAATGCAACGCTTGCTACCTTTGAACAGGTAAAACGCTATCAATTGATTAATGCTGTGTGGGGCGTGGAAAGTGGGGAAATAACGCCTAAGCTGAGCTTAAGACGGAAAACCATCCAGGAAAAAAACCTGGCAGTGATCTCGAAGATTTTTGGAACGGAGGAGTAGAACAAAGAGGCAGGATTGGAGAGAGTTGGGGCTGAAAGGAAGCAGGACTTAAGGGAACTTAGACTGGAGGAGGACTAAAAAGAACTAAGATTTAAGGGAGGTAAGACAGAGTGCGCATTTCCTGCCTCCTGGCTCACTTAAGTCTTGAGTCTTTTTCTAAGACCAAACCTTTGTTCCCTCCGTACAATTTGTACAGATGTCTATTTGATTCCTGCTTTTCAGAACCGATCTTCTAAAATTAGTATAGGGTTCCGAATACCAGATTTTTTCAAAAGTTTCGTTCTCAAGGTTGCCCAATTTGTATTTAGCGTCTTTATCGAAACAACAGGGAACAATTTTTCCATCCCAGGTAATTACACAACCCTGCCACATCCGCCAGCACTGATTCAATAATTTGTTTTTGATCACAAAATCACCGGCTTCATTTTTTTTATAGCGTGAATACGAATCGATCTCAGGAATAAGGTCATGCCCATTTTCAAAATCATAGATCTGAGCTGTTTTTATTTTCACCTCATCCACTCCAATCTCTTTCCCTAATTTTTTTACCGCTTCAATTTGTGCCTGGTTGGGTTTAAAAACAACAAATTGCCATACAACATGAGGTGTTTTACTTTTTAGCGCTTTTTTTTGTGCCAGGATCTGTTTGGTACCTTCTATCACTTTATGCAGGCTTCCTCCTATTCGGTACTGCTCGTATACTTCCTGTGTAATGCCATCCACAGAAATTATCAACTTGTCGAGTTTACTTAAGATGGTTTGTTTTGCATTTTCTTCGGTAAGGTAATGTGCATTCGTACTTGTTATTGTATAGATTTTGTTTTTATTGGCAAAAGATACCATCTTTAAAAAATCAGGATTAAGATATGGCTCACCCTGGAAATAAAAAGTAAGACTATGGAGGTGATGTTTAAGCTGAAGAATGATCTTCTCAAATAAGTTGTTCTGCAACATCCCTGTGGGCCTTGTAAACTCTCTCAATCCACTTGGGCATTGGGGGCATCTTAAATTGCAACTGGTGGTAGGCTCTATACTCACAAACACCGGCAATCCAAATTGTCTTGGTTGATTGATCATCCGGGAGTAATGAAAGCCTGCAAACAATTTTAAAAAATTATAGCATTTTGCAAAAGAAAGCTTTTTTAATATCCCTGTATAATAGTGTAGCAAATGCTTTTATTTAAACTTAGTTAAGAAACCCAAAGTTACAGGCTTTCTTAAATATTGTGATTACTTTTACAAAGTTAATCAATGACCAGGCAAGTACTGCAAATACTTTTAGTTTTTAGCTTAATTGTTCTGCTTGTGGGCTGCGCACAGCAGGTTCCGCTAAGCGGTGGAAAAAGAGATGAAACGCCTCCTAAATTAATCGAATCTATTCCTTCCCGTAACAGTACTTATTTCAACGCCGAATACATTACTCTTAAATTTGATGAGTTTGTTCAGGTGAAGGATCTGAGTAACCAGCTCATAGTTACACCGAGGTTAAAAACGGCTCCGGATATAAGTGCCGATGGAAAAAAGATTAGTGTAAAATTTAAGAAGGAAGAACTGGCTCACAACACCACTTACCGCGTTTACTTTGGAAAAGCCATTGCCGATATGAATGAATCCAATTCTATACCTGATTTTGAATATGTGTTTTCGACAGGTAATTCTATAGATACTGTTGAAGTAAAAGGTGATGTAACGGATGCATTTAATAACAAACCTGTACCAGATGTTTTAGTTGCTTTGTATTTTAACGAAAAAGCAAACGACAGCCTTCCCTATAAAACAGAACCCGATTACATTGCACGAACAGGAGAGAGCGGCACTTTTCTCCTTAAAAATCTTCCATACAGAACATTTGCGGCTTATGCGTTCTCAGATAAAAATAAAAACAGTCTTTACGATGGAGAAGCTGAAAAAATAGCATTTTTAGGTTCAGACTTAAAACTGCTTTCTGATTCTGTTATCCACCTCAAACTTTTTCAGGAAGAGTCTTCCAAATCTTTTATTAAAAAAACCTCGACTCCGTATTATGGTTTTGCACAGATTATTCTGAATAAGAAAGCAAAGGTTCAGGTGTTCCCTTTAAAGCAAACAAATGCTTCTGATGTCGCTGAAACCCTTATAGGGAAGGAGAAGGATACAGTCTCATTTTATTACAGGAACATTAATGACACCCTTGATCTGGCTCTTCGCAATCTTAATACCGGCAAAAGCGATACCCTTAGATTGACCTTACCAAAAAACAATTCAGGCAAAAGGAGATTAAAAAAGTATACGGTAAATACAAGTGGCAATAAACTACTCTTGTACGATAAATTAAGACTTACATTTTTAAACTGGATGGATACCAGCAGAAGTGACCCTCGTAAAATAAGATTCAGCAGCAAAGAAGACTCTGCAATTGCCGGGATACCTGTAAAGGGCCACTGGCAAAGCATTACCAGCTTTGAGATAGAGCATCAATTGAAGGAAGGAGTAAACTATACGCTTAAAATTGACACCAATGCGTTTTTTGATCTGAAACAAACAACAAACGATAGCAGCCTCATTAATTTTACAACTCAAAGCAAAATTGAATTTGGAAAACTGACCCTGAAGGTGCTTTTTAATAAAAAACAAAACTATGTTGTTCAATTAATCAATCAGCAAGATAAAATCGAAAAAGAACAGTTTGTTGCTTTTTCACTTTCATCGAGTAACTCTACAACACTTGAATTTACAGACGTTCCGCCAGGTATCTACTTCGCAAAAATCATTTTTGACGATAACAAAAACAAAAAATGGGACAGCGGCAATATTCTGCTCAAACAACAAGCCGAAAAGGTGATTATTAATTCAAAACAACTAAAAATCCTGTCTGATTGGGAAATTGAGGAAGAAATTCTCATCAAGGAATAAAATAAGCGTTTTTGATTTTTAGTGCTGCTTTTTCAAAAACACTTGCTCCATAGTGTCTTAAAAAAACCACACGCCTCCGAAACAGCTGTAAAATCAATGCATGCAGAGCATCATTAAAATAAAGACGATTTTAAAAGTCAATACTGTAAGAAAATTGCGCCTGCGGAATTTACGCTATTAACAATTTCAACAAATCAATGTTGAAAAAATAATCACTTAATAATTAGATAACACTCAAAAATTTATTTACTTCGTATCAACAAATCTCAAAAACAAGAAACCATGGCAAAAAAAGCAGCAAAAAAAGCAGCTCCTAAAAAAGCAGCTAAGAAAGCAACAAAAAAAGCAGCTCCTAAAAAAGCAGCAAAAAAAGCAGCAAAAAAAGCAGCTAAGAAAAAGTAATAAAAGCCCCGCATTAGCGGGGTTTTTTGTTTACCATTAAATCCCTACGCAAGTAGGGTTTTTTGTTTTTAGCAGAGGGCCTGGTATGACGTTAACCTTACTCTTTTGCAAAACCCTGTTGGGTTTTAACTATATCGTTGATAGTTGATTTTTTCAACTGTCTATTCAGGATTTAAACAGTTTCTTATATTTACACACCAATTAAGTTCTTATTATATATCCGGACAGTTTAATTTAAAAAAACAGCATCATGCACAAAACACTTATTACATTAATTTCAGCCGCCATGCTAACAGGAATGGTTTCCTGCGGCAGCAAAAAACAAGAAGAGATTGTAGCGCCTGAGGGTATGCAAACACTAAACCTGAACCGCTTTGGAAAACCTTTTGCCATTTTTGTTCCCGATACGGTTGCAAACAAATTGGAGATCGTTGAACAATCAAACGGTTCGCTCGATATAAAAGTGGGTAAAAACTTTGCGATCAGCATAAACGAACAGGCTGCAGACATTGAAATGCGCAAACAGGATATTAAAGGCGACGAAGTAAACAAATTTAAAAGCTACGTAACGGAAGAGCCAAATGCCATTATGTGGGAAAGCGAAATCGTTCAGCCTGAGTTTCACTTCTTAATGAACCAGAAGATTGGCACCACCGATTACAGCTTTGAAGACATAAGAGATACCGAATCAAACATCCTTGGTAGAGATGTAATTCAAAAAATGTTTGACTCCGCTAAAAATATTAAAGAAATTAAAAAAGAGCACAATTCTTAAATTCCTTTACAATTAAGCCTTTCGAGCCGTTGTTTAGAAAAACAACGGCTTTTTTGTTTAGCATGCTATTAACAATAATGTTAAATTATTAACAGCGTGCCTAATCTCAGAAGATTTTTATAATATTTGCTTAATTCAAACTAAAAATTATGTCAGAAGAACTTGAAAAAAATGATAGGGGCGATTTGTTCTCGAAATCTGTTAGGGCTGGTAAACGTACTTACTTTTTCGATGTAAAAAGTACCCGCGGTAATGATTATTACCTCACCATCACCGAAAGCAAAAAACGTTTCGGTACCGACGGGAAATTCACATATGAAAAGCACAAGATCTTTTTATACAAAGAAGATTTCGAAAAATTTATTGAAGGTTTGAATGAAGCAATTACGCATATTAAGGAAAATGCGCCTGAAGTGGAGACTAACTACGAAGGCGGCGAGAAATACGAAGCGGGAGAGAAAAAAGACTCAGCAGACCTGAGTTTTGAAGATCTCGGAACCTAAACATATACTTTTAAAGGCGGTTTTAACCGCCTTTTTTATTTGAGCAATTTTATAGTCTCCGGCAAGATGATTGTCTCCCAAATGGCATATTCCCTTGCAGAAGGATGAAGCCCATCGGCAGCCACCAATGAATTATCCAATCCCATTTTTTTCGAGATCTCAAAAATATCTACCAGCACGAGGCCTCTCTTTTTTGCTTCTGACTTTATACTGATATTAAACTCACTTATTCCCTCGCTTATGTTTCTTCCGTTCGAATAATTTTTTCCTGTTGGCGTCACTCCAAAATCGGGAATGGTTACCAGGATGATCTTTTTTCTGTCAGGTAGTTCCTTTTCAACCTCATCAAGGATATAAATAAGGTTTTTAGTGAAACTGCTTTTTGAAACGCCCCGCACCCAATCATTTACTCCGATAAGAAGCGTTACAAAATCAGGATGCAGTTTTTTTAGCAAAGGCAGCTCTTCATGAATTAGCTCAGCGGTGCTGAATCCATTTCTGGCAGGATTGGCCAACATCCTGCACGAAATTTTAGCTGCGTTTAAATGCTCAGCAAGTATAAAGGGCCAGCTCTCCTTTTCACTAGCGCCCGTTCCTATAGTATAGGAATCTCCCAATGGAAGATAATTAATAGTTTTTATGCTTTGCTTCATTGGCTTACTGGAATTGAAATATGCCGAAATAAGAATTAAGAGAGAAACGGCAAGATATATAAACCCTTTCATGATCATGTTATATCAAATTTACGACTTCCGCCTGTTTTTAGATTTCTAACTGGCCTAATTAGTTAACTTTGTGCTTTTTCCTTAATGAAATTATTAATTCTTGATAATTACGATAGCTTTACCTATAACCTGGTTCATCTTGTTGAAACGGTCAGCGACATTTCTTTTGATGTTGTTAAAAACGATCAGATAGCACTTACGAACATAGCTCGATACGACAAAATTCTTTTATCTCCTGGTCCCGGTCTACCATGTGAAGCAGGAATTATGCCGGCATTATTACAAGAGTATCACAAAACAAAATCCATTCTTGGCGTTTGCCTCGGTTTACAGGCTATCGGTGAAACGTTTGGCTGCACTCTCAGAAACCTGGAGACTGTTTTTCACGGACTTGCAACTCCCGTAATTTTAACTCAACCAGATGAGCTCTTCAGGAACTGCCCGGTTACCTTTAATGCAGGCAGATATCACTCCTGGGTAATAGATGAAACTAACATGAGTAATGAACTCATAGTAACAGCTGTAGACAATAAAAATTTAATAATGGCCGCCAAACATAAACACTATGATGTACGCGGCGTTCAGTTTCATCCTGAATCCATTCTTTCAGAATATGGAGAGACGATCCTCAAAAACTGGCTCACATTGATATAAAAAAATAAACCTCTATTTTTAAACTATAATTCTCTCTAAAGTACACAGAATGGCAACTATTAAATCAAATGGCTATAACGTCTTTTTTGGCAAAGACGTATTCAAATCCATAACTTCTTTTCTGAATAAAAATCACTACTCTTCCTGTTTTATTCTTTGTGATGAAAATACATTGCACTACTGCCTCCCTGCATTAATTACAGCCTGTCCCGAATTAGGCTCAGCTGAAATAATCGAGATAGAGAGTGGTGAAGCCAGTAAATCTCTTGAGTTCAGTGCGCAGATCTGGCAGACGTTTATAGAGAACAAGGCCGATAAACGTTCTTTGCTTATCAATTTAGGCGGAGGCGTTGTAAGTGATCTTGGCGGTTTTACTGCTTCAGTTTACAAAAGGGGTATAGATTTTATAAATATCCCCACTTCTCTTTTAGCCATGGCTGATGCCAGCGTGGGAGGAAAAACAGGGATCGATCTTGGTGGCGTTAAAAATTCGCTCGGAACATTCGCGCAACCAAAAGCGGTTTTTGTTCAGCCTGCTTTTTTATTGACTTTACCCGAAAGGCATTTTCAAAACGGTCTGGCGGAAATTTATAAAATGGCGCTTATTTGTGACAAACGTCTTTGGGAAGCTTTAAAAGAGGGCCGGGATGCTGAAACACTGGTTCAAAAAAGTATTACTCTAAAAAATACAATTGTTTTAAAAGATCCTTTTGACAAAGGAATCAGGAACATCCTCAATTTTGGACATACACTGGGACACGCACTCGAAGCACTTTTTTTAGGAAGTAAACAAGATCTGTTACATGGAGAAGCCATCATCATCGGAATGGTCATTGAAAGCCATATCGCTTT
>JAYSYG010000391.1:0-4763 GCA_043716685.1 Sphingobacteriaceae bacterium
CCTGAAAATCACAATGACGGCCTTGCAACCTATTTCAGGGAATATTTAAGGGATAACTTTTTAAAGAACTGGTGTAAGAAACATATCAATCCGCAAACAAATAAACCCTACGATATTTACAAAGATGGTTTAAAGATATATACTACTATTGATTCGCGCATGCAGCAATATGCTGAAGAATCTGTAAACGAACACATGAGAGATCTTCAAAAACTTTTCAGCAAAGAATGCCTTAACAAAAAGAATGCTCCATTTGCCTGGAATGTTTCAAAAAAAGAAATTGATGACATTATGGATGCATCGATAAAACGCAGTAACCGTTACCACGATCTTAAAGAAGATGGATTATCGCATGATGAAATTGTAAAAACATTTTATAAACCTGTGCCTATGCGTGTATATAGCTTGCGCGGTGATATTGATACCGTGCTGACTCCCTACGACAGCATCCGCTATTATAAGAGTTTCCTTCAAACCGGATTTATGGCCATGGAACCTCAGTCAGGTTACGTTAAGGCATGGGTAGGTGGAATTAATCATAAACATTTCCAATACGATCACGTAAAGGTGAGTAAGCGCCAGGTAGGTTCTACGTTTAAACCTTTTGTATACGCCCTTGCAATACAGGAAGGGTATTCCCCATGTTACCAGGTACCTAACGTCAGAACCTGTATTACAACCGATACTGGAGTAGATTGGTGTCCGAGTAATTCCGATGGACCTAACGATAAGAATGCAGGCAAAATGATCACCCTCAAAAAAGCGCTTGCTAATTCTATCAATTATATTACCGCCTGGGTTATGAAACAATATTCGCCACAAATGCTTGTTAGCCTCGTACGCAGGCTGGGTATCACGTCAGATATTCCTGAAGTACCTTCCATCTGCCTGGGAACTGCTGATATCAGTGTTTTTGAAATGGTCGGCGCAAACTCCACTTTCGCCAATCAGGGGACATATATAGAGCCTACTTTTATTACACGTATTGAAGATAAGAATGGCAAAGTACTGCAGGAATTTACGCCTAAAATTGACGAAGTGTTTAGTGAAGAAAAAGCATATACAATGATCCAGTTAATGCGTGGTGTTGTAGATGGCGGAACGGGTTATAGATTAAGGTTCAGGCACAAACTGTATAACCAAATCGCTGGTAAAACAGGTACCACACAAAAAAATGCAGATGGCTGGTTTATAGGACTAACACCCGAGCTGGCGGCAGGTGTATGGGTTGGTGGCGAAGACAGAAGTATTCATTTTAGTTCTATGCAGGAGGGACAGGGAGCTTCCATGGCTCTTCCTATCTGGGGGAAATTTTTCACCAAAGTGTATGCAGATAAAAAACTGAAAGTAAGCCAGGGTGATTTTCCAAAACCAAAAAATTTAGATCCTAACCTGGAGATGGATTGTAGTAAATACGATAACGACGTGTTGCAGGACGATCCGGGTAGCGATAATCCTTTTGACAATTTATAATTTTTACAGTGCTAATCTGTAAGTAAAAATGAAGTTCCTGAAAGGCAGATATACGTATTTCTTTTTACTCATTCTTGTATTTGTTGTCGCCGAAATTATTGTAAACCCGCTTGGGGATTTTCCCTTAAACGACGATTGGAGTTATGGTAAGGCGGTCTATTATTCAATGACCGATCAGTACACGATTGGTAATTTTGGCGCCATGACTCTCTTCACGCACCTTATGTGGGGAATGCTTTTTGTAAAGGTGTTTGGGTTTTCGTTTACTGTCTTGCGCTTTTCCACATTCATCTCCGTTGTGATTAGCCTTTTCTTTTTGGATAAACTCATTTTTAAGATCACTGGAAATAAAATTCCGGGGTTTTTAGCTGGATTGATTTTAATGTTCAATCCTTTGTTCTTTAATCTTTCTAATACCTATATGACGGACGTTAATTTTAACACTCTACTGGTACTGTGTTGTTATTTTGCCTTTCGTTTTTTTGAAAGCGGACGCTTTATAAATGTCTTTGTTTTCCTGATTTTTTCCATTCTACTTGTACTAATAAGACAATTTGGTATCATTGTTCCTGCCTGTTTTACACTTGCCTGTTTATTTCAAAAAGAAAAAAAATGGCTCTCATTTTCCGTTTCAATCGTTGTGGCAATACTCGTTTATATTTGCCTACACACCTACGAAAATTATTTAAGAGGAATTTTACCGAAGGAATCTGCGTATAAGTTCTCAGGGGGTGTCCACCTTTCAGACCCTGAATTCTGGAAAGTATTCGGCTACAATTTTGGCGAACGGTATAAAGTTCTATTGCTCCAGCTCTGCATCTACCTTGCGCCCCTGGCAGCTTTTTATTTTACCCCCTTACTAAAAACATTTAAATTATATATTTCTGTTTTTGTCATATTGCTTAACATTTATCTTGTTCACCTCGTCTTTAAAGATGTAAACTTTCCTTTCCATAACATTTTTGAGAATATATGGTTGGGGCCTGAAACCTTTTACCAATCGCTGAATGGCGCAGCAGGGCATGGCTATTCGGAAGTCTTTGTTTCGGTAATGAGATTTATGAAATACTTTTTTTCCTCCGTTCTTTTTTCTACACTTTCCCTCTATCTACTTTCTTTATTCGGCCAGAATAAACCATCCAGGGTCTTTACATTTAATCCTGCCATCATTTTTTTAGTTGCCTTTATGCTGACTTACATTTTTATGATCTTTATCACAGAAAGTTATTTTGACCGCTATTACATACCCCTGATCACTGCTGGATTAATTTTACTGGCATTCATAAACAAAAGACAAATTGGTGATTACAGGCCGGTTCTTATACTGGTTATTGGATTCTTTTATATTTCGGTGTTTGGTACAAAAGATTATTTAACGTGGAACCGTAAAAGGTGGGAAGCCTACCAGTTTTTAAAAGAAACGAAGGGCTTAACTTCTGAAAAAGTAAATGGTGGCTTTGAAATTAATTGCTGGAACGATGGACAGAAAACCTGGTGGGGTGATTATCTGCAGGTAGAGCGCTTCAATTATCTTATTCAGTTTGACCCTGAGCCTGGTTTCAGTGGTCTAAAAGAATACGAATTCCAAAGATATTTCCCTTATAAAAAAGATAAGCTGGTAATATTTAGTAGGGAAAATAACGATAAAACACCTTGATAAAATCATGCTTGGTTTTCCGGGAATGTTTTTAATTTTGCAGGAATGTCTGGGGTAAACGTCGAAGAGTGGCAAAGACAGTGAGTTCATTTATAACGATACCAGGACGAATACTGTAAAATACTTTCTTACACAAAAGTATATACACTAAAAAATTAAAAGAAGCAGCTATGATAAACAGGGTAGTAAAAAATGTGGAAGAAGCCTTAAAAGATATTAAGGATGGTATGACCTTGATGGTGGGAGGCTTTGGCTTATGTGGCATTCCTGAAAATTGTATTTCTGAGCTTGTAAGAAAAGGAACGAAAAATCTCACGTGCATCAGTAACAATGCTGGCGTAGATGACTTTGGTCTTGGCCTGCTGCTCCAGACAAAACAGATCAAAAAAATGATCGCAAGTTATGTTGGCGAGAACGATGAGTTTGAACGCCAAATGCTCAGTGGCGAATTGGAAGTAGAACTTGTGCCCCAGGGAACCCTTGCCACACGTTGTATGGCGGCCGGCTATGGTATGCCTGTTATATATACCCCAGCAGGTGTAGGCACTGAAGTTGCCATTGGCAAAGAAGTGCGGAAGTTCAACTACAATGGTGAAGAAAAAGACTACCTTATGGAAAAGGCTTTTGAGTCAGATTTTGCCCTGGTAAAAGCCTGGAAGGGAGATACGGCCGGTAATCTTATCTTCAGAAGTACTGCACGTAATTTTAATCCTATGATGGCCATGGCCGGAAAAATTACAGTGGCTGAAGTGGAAGAACTTGTTCCTGCAGGTGAATTGGATCCTAATTTTATACATACGCCGGGCATCTATGTTCATCGCATCTTTAAAGGAGAAAAATACGAGAAGCGTATTGAACAGAGAACAGTGAAAAAAAGAAATGCCTAAATCAGATAACTATGTGATTTAAAGTTCTCTTTAATTTTCTTTTGCGTAACCTTCATGTGTCCGTTAGGTGGGCAAAACATTAACGCAAAATAGCTCTCCCATCCATCGCTGGTAGAGTTTAGCAGGAAGCACAGGAGTACTTATTTTAACGGATAAACTAAAACTATTTCACTTCAGGGTTATTCAGAAGTGTCCGGCTTGAACCAGCTACTATACATTAAATAATTATTCGCGATCCGGTTTATTTCCCCGTTTATTAATTCTTCCGAAATGTCCTTTACCTTTTTTGCCGGCACTCCCGCGTAAATACAACCGCCCGGAACCTTTGTTCCTTCCATAACTACAGCGCCGGCAGCAATAATGGTATTACTGCCGATCTCGCAATTATCCATCACAATAGCACCCATGCCAATTAGTACATTATCATTAACGGTGCAGCCATGTACAATCGCATTGTGTCCTACCGAAACATTATTACCAAGATGTACCTTTGTTTTTTGATACGTGCAATGTATAACCGCTCCATCCTGTATATTTACCTTATTGCCAATACGGATACTGTTCACATCCCCGCGGACAACTGCATTGAACCAAATACTGCAGTCATCACCGGTTACAACATCACCTACAATTGTAGCATTAGGTGCCACAAAACAATTTTCTCCAAATTTTGGAGAAATTCCGTTTACCGGTAAAATTACTGCCATATAATTTGTGTTTTATAGCCCAGGGATCAAGCCTGTAGC
>JAYSYG010000392.1:0-4756 GCA_043716685.1 Sphingobacteriaceae bacterium
GTTATGGGTCTTACAAAAAGCGGAGCCATTTCCTCCAATGAAATAAGCTATTCCTTTGAAATTGAAAAAGCGTTTTACCAGACACGGTTTTTCCAGGTATTTGTTATTTTATTGCTTTTAGGCACTGGCGCTCTGCTGGCTTATATTTTTACAAGAGGCAAACAAAAAAGAAAACAAAAAGCAAAAGAAATCCTTGAGAAAATAAGAGAAGAGGAATTTATGAAACTACGCCAAAGAACGGCTGAAGATTTTCACGACGAAATGGGGAATAGCCTGACACGAATTTCTGTTTTAACGGACATTTTAAAATCAAAAATAGACGGGAAAGAACAGGAAATAACGCATCTTGTATCACAGATCAAGGAAAACACAGCGGCTCTTTATAATGGATCAAAAGACATTATCTGGTCACTAAATTCACAAAATGATGGCTTGTATGAAATTGCAGAGCACATAAAAGATATTGGCAACGAACTGTTCCAGGAAACCCAGGTTGATTTTGAATACACCCACAACATTGATGCAGCTAACAGTTTAAAATTAAAACTGGATTACAGCCGCAATCTTACCATGATCTTTAAGGAAGCCTACAGTAATATTTTAAAGCACTCGAAAGCAGATAAAGCAATTGTTCGGTTTACCCTGAACAGTATGAATAATCTCGATATTTCGATTCACGACAACGGAAAGGGATTAAAGTCTGACTGGGCGCACAACGGCAATGGTGTTAAGAATATGAAAAACCGTGCCAGCCGGATGAATGGAACAATGACAAATACTTCTGCTACTGATAAAGGAACCGAAATTCACTTTCTATTAAAAAATATTTTTACCTGAGACTCATGGAAAAAAAGGAACCTATACATGTAGTTATTATAGAGGATGATGAAACCA
This sequence comes from Sphingobacteriaceae bacterium, assembly GCA_043716685.1. Classification (GTDB taxonomy): domain Bacteria; phylum Bacteroidota; class Bacteroidia; order B-17B0; family Aurantibacillaceae; genus Aurantibacillus. Next base: position 895 of record JAYSYG010000392.1, read on the forward strand.
TTCGCAACGGGTTTACCTATTTAATAAATGCCTCGCAAAATTACAAGGTAATTCATGCGTATTCAAATGTTGAAAGCGCTTTGACAAAGCTGGCCACTGATAAACCGGATGTTATTCTTTTAGACATTGAGTTGCCGGGAATAAAAGGAATTGATGCTATTCCTAAAATAAAACTGATCCTGCCAAAAACACATATTCTGATGTTAACCGTTTACGAAAACGAAGACAACGTGTTTAATGCTCTAACCAAAGGAGCTGCGGGGTATCTTGTAAAAAGTGATAGTACTGAAAAAATTATGGACGCCATACAGGAAGTAGTTAACGGCGGCGCGCCAATGAGTATGAATGTCGCGAAGATCGTTATTAAATCCTTTCACAAAAACCAGAATTCCCCGCTTACAAAACGCGAAACGGAAATTCTTGAACAAGTTGCCAATGGAAAAAGCCGGAGCAAGATCGCCAAAGAAATGTTCATTGATCTTGAAACTGTGAAATCTCATATTAAACACATATACGTAAAACTCAACGTTCATTCACGGGAGGACGCCATAAAAGAGGCTAAGAATAATAAATATATTTAAATCTATTGGGTATCTATTTAATACCAGCCGCTTGTTAAAATTTTGAGCCATTATATACTTTCACTGATTGAAAGGTGGGTTTGATTGATTAAACAGACTTCTAAAAACAATACTTTTTTGTTACATTTAGATTTGAGATTACCCAACACTCTTTTATTTCTTAAATCTTGAAAAAAACAGGTCTATATTTTTTACTTATTTTACTGTTAAATTTCACATACACGATTTTTTCGCAAACAACTTCTGTTAAACGAACACCTTATATTAGCAATACTCCAAACGTCTTTTTAAAAAACAAAGATCTTTTTGGTACTCGGGGTTTTATTGAAAATAAGGGGCAATTCAAAGATATTAACGGACAAGTGATTTTGTTTGCTTTCGAAAATGGGTCTGAAAAAATTTACTTTACCAATAGGGGCCTTATTCATGCCTTTGTCGAATATTTTCCGGTGACTGAAAGCCAGATGGAAAGAGTGGAAAGAGGAAAAAAAATTACAGAAAAACCGCCCGAATTTCATTACGTAACAATGAACTGGGTAAACGCAAACGAAAACATTGAGATTGAAAAAAGTGAAAAGCAAATGCACTACCTTACCTATGGCGGACCGAAGTATAATTCATATCCCTACAAAAAAATAGTTTATAAAAACGTTTACAACAACATTGACATTGAATACACTATTCCTGAAGACAAGGAGTTTGGAATTAAATACAATCTTGTTCTTCATCCTGGCGCAACACTGGAAAATATTAAAATGGCCTACTCGGGCGATATATTAAAAATTAAACTGGAGAAAGATGGAGATGTAATTATTAAAACATATTTACAGAATATTACCGAACATGCTCCAAAAAGTTTTTATCTTGATGGGGATCCAATTGAATCACACTTTTTAGTAAACAATGATGTACTCTCTTTTCAATTCTCGGGCAACTACAACAAAAATAAAACGGTTGTTATTGATCCCTGGCTTACAACCCTAACAACCCTAACAAATAATAACTCCGCTTACGATGTAGATTATGATGACTTTGGAAATCTCTTTGTTTACGGAGGACAATCATCTGCCTGCAAGATCGCCAAGTTCAATAGCATAGGATCTTTGTTATGGACGTTCGCAGGAACCGTAGGCAGTTGGAATTCGTCCGGGATCAGCAATTTTGTGGTCATGAAATCTTCCGGTAAATGTTATACAGGACAAGGAGTAGCTTTTGGAGGGGCGACCATTATTCGGCTGGATGCCAATGGTAACTATGATAATTTGACCAGTCCGGCTATTTCCAGTTGGAACGAAGTCTGGGATATGGCCTATCACTGTTCTACCGGCAATGTTTATGGCATGGGCGGCAGCACCTCTTCAAATCAGTCAGCCGGTATTTTAGATCCAAACACCGGAACCATTTCGCCTATTGCTTTTTTCACAGTTACTTCCAGCAGCAATGTGGGATATGATGTGGTAAGTCATGCCATAGATGACACCGGAGAATTTTTCTGGAATTATGCTTCAGGTTTTACACCCAATATTAGCAATAAAATTGCCAGGATCAATTCAGCATTCACCTCTTCTGTCTGGATCGTATCCAGCGGGTTTTCGACACTGGCAGAATATTCAAATAAAAATACATTTCAGCCTACAGTCACTTCCTCTAATGGATTTAATTGCCTCGCTGTAAATGCTAATTATTTGTATTATTATGATGGGTACAATCTTGCCGCTTATAATAAAACAAATGGCTCAACAATAGCAATTGCAACAGTTGGAACACTAACTCCAAGGAAGCAGGGAGGTATTGCGGTTGATGATTGTGATAATCTTTACCTCGGTGGTGATGCCTCTGTTATTTGTTATAATTTCAACGGCACTTCTTTTACTTCTCTTGCAAGTATTCCATTAGGCACAAGCGGTACCTATCAGTCCGTTTATGATATACATCTTAATAAACTGAATAAACTCCTGTATGTTTCAGGAAGTGGTTTTGCGGGAGTTTATTCTTCCATTCATAGCCTCGCCTGTTGCACCAGCTCTCTTGTATGTGCGTTCAGCCCTCCTTCACTGAGCGCAAACAGTACCTCCATCACCTGTGCTAGTCTGGGGTCAGCAACCATTAATCCTTTAGGTGGGCCAGGGCCTTATTCTTACACCTGGATTCCAAGCGGGCAAACAGGCACTGTTGCCAGCGGACTTAATCCAGGTACACATTCTGTTGTTGTTTTTGATGCCGGGTGTAATCTTACATTCACTGCTACTACACTTCTTACACCTCTTGTACCTTTCACCGGAACGGTATCAAGCGCTTTGTACTGCAGTGGTGTAAATTCCGGAAGCGCGTCTATTAGTCTTTCCGGAGGCTCAGGCACTCAGAGTTATTTGTGGACCAGTAATACTTCAACATTGACTACTCCAACAGTATCTGTTTTAGGGCAGGGAATCTGGACAGTAGTGGTAACAGATGCTGTTACCTCCTGTGTTACGAGCAATACATTCCAGCTCACCTGGCCCCCACCACAAACCTTAACGCTCAGTCAAAGCTCACCTACAAGCTGCGCAGGAAGTAGTGTTACGATTTTATCAAATACGGGAGGAGGAACTCCGGGTTATACATTTTCATGGACTGCCGGGCCTTCAAGTCCTATCTACCAGGTAACCGAGCAGATACCTGGCATGTATGTTTATACTCTCACAGTGAAGGACTTCTACAGCTGTGCGATAACAAAAACCATATCGGTTAATTATGCAGGAACACCTACACTTAGCATCAATAATGCTTCTATTTGTCCGTTTCAGGTTGCTACTCTCACGGTTTCAGGTGCCAACTCTTATTTATGGAACAATTTAGTAACAGGAAACACATTTACTGCCAGTCCATTGTCTACAACGGTATACACGGTTACAGGCGCCGGACTTATTTGCGCTTCCACAGGAACCGTAGCTGTTATTTTAAAGCCGATTCCTTCGCCAACGCTTACCAGCAACAGCCCGTTTTGTAGTGGACAAAGCCTGCAACTATATGGAACGGGAGGCACATCGTTCTTGTGGTCAGGTCCTTCTAATTTTATATCAGCGTCGCAGAATCCGGTTATTAATCCCGCCTTTTCAACAAATTCCGGAGTTTTTACAGCAACACTTACAGGCGCTAATTCCTGCACTGCATCTGTATCTCATACAGTGGCTATAAATCTTCCTCCAGCTATTACAGCAGTGGGCAGCACTCTATGTATTACGCAGACAATAAACTTATCTTCTACAAGTTCCTTTACCGGCTGCACATTCTATTGGTCT
>JAYSYG010000393.1:0-4753 GCA_043716685.1 Sphingobacteriaceae bacterium
CCTGGATGCCTTTCATCACCGAAGAAATCTGGCATTTGATAAAAGAACGTTCAGAGAAGGATTGTGTAATTGTGGCGGAATGGCCGAAACAGTCGGCAGCAGACAGTCGTCAGCTGATTGAGTTTGAAGTGTGCAAGGAGCTTGTAACAACAGTTAGAAATGTACGCGCACAAAAACAAATGTCTCCCAAGGAAAAACTGGAAGTGATAGAAAAATCTTCTGCCGAACGCTCGTATTTTGATGAGGTGATCGTGAAACTTGCAAACCTTTCAGCGTTTAAATATTCGGATGAAAAAATAGAAGGGGCCTATAGCTTCACTATTAAAACCACAGAGTTTTTTATCCCGCTTGCCAATAATATTAATAAGGAAGAAGAAAAAGAACGTTTGGAAAAAGAACTGGAGTATAACAAAGGCTTTTTAAAATCCGTACAAATAAAATTATCCAACGAAAAATTTGTGGCGCATGCGAAACCTGAGATCATAGCTGTAGAAAGGAAGAAGGAGAGTGATGCGCTGTCGAAAATTGATTCGATCGAAGAGCAATTGAAGAGTTTGTAGTATAATATTCTGGAATTGACAGCTTAATTATAAAAGCCAAATTTATACCTGGTTATTCTAAAATTTCCTGTTGGGCCTCACTTTATAAAATGGATTACACTTTTAAAAGTTACATTTTATTATTACGGATTTTCTTAATTCTTAAACACGCCCAAAATATAATTTTCCATTCTCGCCTCAGGTGTCGACCGTAAAATCAAAAAACCCCCTCAGTTTTGCTGAGAGAGTTTTGTTGTTGCCCGAGCAGGATTCGAACCTACATAGTCGGTACCAAAAACCGAAGTCCTGCCATTAGACGATCGGGCATTTTTAATTTTCAGTCTGCAAAAATACTAATTTTTTAATTCAATCAAATATTTTTTCAAAAAAATCGTTCTTATTATGCGTTTTCGCTCAAATTTAAACCAAGTAAAATACTATCTTCGCAACCATTACTTTCATTTATGATGACAAAAGAATTCAGTAAACTTAATAATCTGATCGGGTGGCTGGTCTGGGCCATTGCCACTGTTACCTACTGTTCTACCATCGAACCCACGGCGAGTTTTTGGGATTGCGGGGAATATATCGCCTGTGCATTCAAACTTGAAGTCGGACACCCTCCCGGAGCGCCTTTCTTTTTAATTATCGGGCGCTTTTTTACCCTTTTTGCAGGGGGTGACGTTGCTCTTGCGGGTATGATGATCAATGTGATGAGTGCTTTATCAAGTTCTTTCAGTATTTTATTTTTATTCTGGACCATTACCCGTTTAGGAATTAAAGTATATGGTAAAAAAGTGAGCGATCTGGATACATCCAAACAATGGGCCATCCTGGGTGCTGGTGTTGTAGGCGCACTGGCCTATACCTTCTCCGATTCCTTCTGGTTCAGTGCTGTGGAGGGCGAGGTGTATGCCATGTCATCCTTCTTTACGGCTATTGCGTTCTGGGCTATTTTAAAGTGGGACGAGGAAGATACTACCAACCCTACCGGCGCACTGCGCTGGCTGGTTCTCATTAGTTACATGATAGGGCTTTCTATCGGTGTCCACTTATTAAATTTATTGATCATTCCGGCAATTGGCTTCATTATTTACTTTAAAAAATATCCGTTTACCTGGAAAGGCTTTGTTCTCGCAGGTGTTTCCGGGGTGTTGGTTCTGGGGCTTGTTCAAAACCTTATCATTCCGAAAATTGTAAAATTTATAAGTGATTACGAGGTTTTCTTTACAAATAAAATGGGTCTCGGCTTCAGCACCGGCACTATCTTTTTCTTTTTGATCCTTATTGTTTCTCTCGTCAACTTTATTATTTACACTATTAATAAACAGGAAAAATATTATACGATTGGTTTTTATTCAGCGTGTCTACTATCAGGCTTTGCAGTAATTGTAGCACCAAGCGGCAGCGGCATGTTCTTTCGTTTAGTAATGCTTGGAGCAATTCTTTATGCAATTCACCGCTTTAAAGCAAAAACAATTACTCTTAATGCCATCTTTTTAAGTTTTGCAACCTTGCTCATCGGCTATTCTTCCTTTTTCGTATTGGTCATCCGTTCGCAGGCCAACCCGCCAATGGATGAGAATGATCCGGAAAACGCACCGAATATGCTTTCCTACCTTTTAAGGGAACAGTATGGTGACTGGCCGATTCTATACGGACAATATTATAACGCGCCAACCCGCCCAAGAAGCGAATTTGGGAGTGGCGATCCGATTTACGCCAAAGACAAAATAAAAAATAATTACAAGGTTATTGATGACCGTAAAAACTCGATCGCTAAATACGATAAAGAATTTTGTACCATTTTCCCCCGAATGCACAGCAGCCAGTCTCACCACGAAGCAGGTTATAAATACTGGGGCAATGTGGCCGAAAATCACAGGAACAAGGTGATGGAAAACAGGAACGGGGAGACAGAAACCGTTGAGATCCCTACCATGGGCGCTAACCTCAAGTACTTTTTCAATTACCAGGTAAATTACATGTACCTCCGTTATTTCTACTGGAATTTTGTGGGCCGGCAAAACGATGTACAGGGATCAACCGGCAACAATATGGACGGCAACTGGGTAAGCGGAATCAAACCATTGGATGATGTAAAGCTGGGAACGGACACTTCTCAAAAAATATACAGAGATAAAAATAATTTTGCCAACAATCACTTTTATGCACTCCCTTTAATACTGGGCCTTTTGGGGATGTTTTTTCATTTTAAACGCAACAAGCCGGATGCCTGGGTAGTATTGTGTTTTTTCCTGTTAACAGGATTTGCCATCGTGATCTACCTTAACCAATCGCCCTACCAGCCCCGTGAGCGTGATTATGCTTATACGGGTAGTTTTTATGCGTTTGCCATATGGATAGGGTTTGGCGTGTTGTTTATATACGACCAGCTTAGCAAGAAAAAGGCCACTATGGGAATTGCGATCGGGTCTACGGCTTTAAGTCTTGTGGTTCCTGGTATTATGGCGAAAGAAGGGTGGAATGACCATAACCGTTCTTTAAGAACTTTGTCGCGCGATGTGGCTATAAATTATTTACAAAGCTGCGCCCCAAATGCGATCCTCTTCACAAATGGAGATAATGACACGTTCCCTCTTTGGTATGCACAGGAGGTTGAAGGAATTCGCACAGATGTGAGAGTTGTAAATTTAAGTCTGCTTCAGACAGACTGGTACATTCGCCAGATGCGCAGGGCAGCTTATCTGAGCAAACCGGTTCCATTCACAATTCCTGAAGAAAAACTGGAAGCGGAAAAGCTATCCTATTTATTGGTGAATCCGCAGAATCCGGCGCCAATGGAACTTAAACGTGCACTCGAAACGGCTCTTAGCGATGATCCTGCTGCGAAGTATGATAATGGTGGAGATCTTCTCGATGTTTTACCGTCGAAAAGTTTCTATGTAAATGTCGACAGCCTTAAAGTAATGAAAAACAAGGTAATCAGTGTTAAAGATACAGCGCGCCTGGCAAAACGCATTAACTGGGACCTTGGCGGAAGAAACTACATTACTAAGAACGACCTTTTGGTTTTGGACCTCGTTGCGCATAACAACTGGGAACGGCCTATTTACTTCGCTGTAACGACGGGCGACGATGCTTACGTTGGCATGAAACGGTATTTCCAGCTCGAAGGTCTTGCTTATCGTTTTGTACCAATCAAACAAACCGAATCGGAAGAGGCCCAGGGTGGCCGTGTAAATACGGAAATCATGTACGATAACATTATGAATAAATTCCTTTGGGGTGGAATGGATAAACCTGGCGTGAACCTGGATGAAAACTGCGTGCGCATGGCAAGTAATCTGAGAATGCAAATGGCTATACTCGCGGGCGCACTTATTACAGAAGGCAAAAATAAAAAAGCGAAAGAAGTGCTGGATAAATGCCTGAAGGTAATGCCGGATGAAAACATTCCTTACGATGCTACCATATTTACAATTTGCGGCGCTTATTACGATATTGGTGAAACCAAAAAGGGAAATGAGCTTGCTAAAAAACTGTTCAATATTTTTGAAGGCGATCTCCGGATCTATACGACTCAAAAACCGAATCACCGAAGCGCTTATGGCAGGGATATTAACCAGGCGAAGGAAATTCTTAAACGTTTAACCGGTCTTGCCCAGCAATATAAGCAGGACGACCTGTCAAAAGAATTTATGACAAGGATCCAGGGCGTATTAAGCCAGGAAGACCTTGCTCCGGCCAGCGAGCCGCAAATACCGTAATTCAATCACCGCGGCAAATGATCGATTCTATTGCCGCGGTGTTATTATAAGCTTTGAAAAATTTCCTGCTCATACAGCCCAATGCGGTTTTAAGAAGGATCTATCCCCGGGCGGTGTGGAGCATGGCCAGAGAAGAAAAAGTTATTTACCTCACGTTTGATGATGGTCCTATTCGAGGTCTAACAGAGTGGGTACTCGACCAGCTGAAAAGTTTTAATGTAAAAGCTACTTTTTTTTGTGTAGGCGCCAATATCCTTAAAAACCCCGCAGTATTTGAGCGCGTAAAAAGTGAAGGACATGTTGTGGCCAATCACACCATGTTTCATACCAAAGGATTCAAAAATACAACTGGGGATTACATAAGGGAAGTGGAAGAATGTAAAAAACTTGTTGAGAATAACCTTTTCCGGCCGCCGTATGGTCAGCTAAAACGCGGACAATACAAAGCGTTGATCGAAAGAGGGTATAAAATTATCCTGTGGG
>JAYSYG010000394.1:0-4747 GCA_043716685.1 Sphingobacteriaceae bacterium
CCGGCACCAATTACCATTCCAATAGCAGCAAGTTCATCTTCTGCCTGCACGATGGCTACATTTCTTTTTCCCGTAACTTTATCCACGCGTAAAGTTGAAGAGTAATCCATAAACGCTTCAACAACTGAGGTGGAAGGTGTAATGGGATACCAGGCCGCAACAGTAGCGCCAGCATAAACAGCACCAAGACCACAGGCGGAGTTACCATCCATTAAAATGGCATCCTTTAAAATTTCTCTTCGCTCAACGCGAATACCAAGCGGGTATTTAAAATTCTTGTGGATATATTCTTGCCCAAGCTTAAGCGCTTGTATGTTTGCAGGAATTAATTTTTCTTTTCCTTTAAATTGTTCTTCCAGCAAACCTTCCAGTTCTTTAAAATCAATATCAAACAATGCCGCCAGCGCTCCCACGTAAATAATATTTTTAAACAGCTGGCGCTGGCGTGGATCTGTATAATGCGTATTACACATATCCATTAAAGGAATGTCGATGTAATGAATGTCCTCACGCAGATACTCCTCGCTTAGTTTTTTTGAGCTATCATATAATAAATATCCACCGGGCCTTACTGAGGCAACATCGGCCTTCATACTTTGAGGGTTTACTGCAACAAGAAGATCAATCCCCTCGCGCCTTCCCAGATAACCCTTTTCACTCACACGCACTTCGTACCAGGTTGGAAGACCTTGTATATTGGAAGGGAAAATGTTTTTGGGCGTTACCGGAACTCCCATCCTGAAAATAGCTTTCGTGAACAAATGATTAGCGCTTGCTGATCCTGTACCGTTTACATTCGCAAATCGTACCACAAAATTATTTACGCCTGAATTGCCTGGACCGTGAGTTTTTAGAAGGTTAGAAGCCCCGTTTTTATCTTTAGAATTTAACGACATTCGTCCCTCCCACTTTAGTTACGTTATAGAAAAATTTCTGCATATCCCAGGCCGCAGTAGGACAACGCTCTGCACAAAGCCCGCAATGCAAACACACATTCTCATCCTTCACCATCACCCGTTTGGTTGGTAAAGTTCCAGAAACATACAGGTCCTGGTTAAGCTCTAATGCCGGCGCTTTTAGTTTTTTACGTAAATCGGTTTCCTCTTCTTCATTGTCTACAAAGCTGATGCAGGCTGTAGGGCAAACATCCATGCAGGCATCGCACTCTATACATTTTGTCTCTGTAAATACCGTTTGCATATCGCAGTTCAAACACCGTTCTGCTTCGTTGCAGGCTGTGTGAAGATCAAAACCAAGCTCTACTTCCTTCTTAATATTTTTTAAAGTCAGTTTTTTATCTGCCTGTGGCACTGCATAACGCGAATCATTGGTTACCTGCGAATCATAGCTCCACTCGTGGATTCCCATTTTCTGGCTCACGAGATTTACATACGGCGCTGGTCTTTCTGTTACCTGATCTTTTGACTGGCACATCAGGTGAATGGAGATCGCAGCCTGGTGTCCATGCGCAACAGCTGTTATAACATTCTTCGGACCCCACGCAGCATCGCCCCCAAAATAAACATTTGGATGCGAGGATACAAACGTTTTATCATCCACAACCGGCATGCCCCACTCATCAAAATTAACGCCAAGATCGCGTTCTATCCATGGAAAACTATTTTCCTGCCCAATGGCAATCAACACATCGTCTGCTTCTACAAAAACTTCGGCTTCACCTGTCGGTACTAATTTGCGCTTACCGTTCTCATATACTGCCGTTACTTTTTCAAAGGTCATACCTTTTAAAATTCCGTTCTCTACTACAAATGTTTTAGGAACATGGTTATCCAGTATAGGAATGTCTTCGTGCTGCGCATCTTCTTTTTCCCAGGGCGAAGCTTTCATTTCTGAAAAAGGGCTCCGTACTAATACCTTTACCTGTTCTCCTCCAAGCCTTCGGGTGGTGCGGCAACAATCCATCGCAGTATTTCCGCCACCAAGAACAATTACATTTTTTCCAATTTTGTTTGTGTGCTCAAACGCTACTGAACCCAGCCAGTTAATCCCAATATGGATGTTTGCAGTTCCTTCTTTGCGTCCCGGAAGCTCCAGATCTTTTCCTCTTGGTGCACCAGTGCCAACAAAAACCGCAGCATACTCTTTTGATAATATTTCTTTTAAACTTTTTACGTACTTATTAAAATGTGTATGTATGCCAAGATTCAGAATATAGTTGACCTCTTCATTTAAAACCGTTTCAGGTAAACGAAAGGCCGGGATCTGACTACGCATAAAGCCCCCACCCATTTTTTGCTGATCAAATAAATGTATTTCATACCCTTCGGGAGCCAGGTCGCGTGCCACGGTAAGAGAAGCGGGACCAGCACCGATCAATGCTATTTTTTTTCCGTTTGGTTTAAATGGCGCCTGTGGCATCATTTTTCTTACGTCATCTTTATTGTCCGCGGCCACACGTTTTAAGCGGCAAATAGCTACGGGTTCTTCTTCATCTAAACGGCCCCGTCTGCAGGCAGGCTCGCAGGGTCTGTCACATGTTCGTCCCAAAACGCCGGGAAAAACATTTGAGTCCCAATTGATCATATATGCATCGGAATATCTTCCTTCGGCAATTAAACGAATGTACTGAGGTACGGGTGTGTGGGCAGGGCAAGCGTGCTGACAATCTACAACTTTGTGAAAATACTCAGGGTCTTTAATATTGGTCGGTTTCAAATTCTAATGGTTTTAGAGATTCTTAAAATAACAATTAAAAGGACGTGTGATGCAATCAAAAATAGTATATTTTTATTAAAAACAAGAATACATACAAATCTTCTTATCATGCGTGAATTCACCGTAGAATATACCTTCAGTTAAAACTCAGGTATCTTTATTCTCTATTTGCATTGGAAATTCATAGGACCCAAACCTGCTTTTATCTAAAACCAAGGCCCTTCTGTCCTATTCTTTATTTTTTTTTGGGGGGAAGCCTGCTCAAATAAGGTCTTAAGGAAAAGGCAATATGTTTTAGTACTCACCATTTAAAAATAAGGCTATGAAAAATTCAATAATTACTTACCTGCTCAGCTTTTTCTTTCTTATAACCTGCTTTAGGGCAATAAGCAAAACACCGGACCCAGATAGCACTGCCTGTCTCGAAATTGACGGTAAAATAACAAACGCCGGCGAAGGCGAAGATGCTACCTGTTTAATTGAACTACTTACTTCTAATACTGTAATTAACTGGGCAACTTTAAAAGAAGGAAAAAAAACATTCCGGTTTATTCTGAAAAAAAATACTGTTTATACTATAAAAATCTCAAAACGTGGATATATGTCCCGACTGGTTTGTATAGACACTAAATTAACTGAAGCGCCGGAAGACCTTTATAATTTTTCTTTCGAAACCCGGCTTATGACGATCGAAGAATGCGAAAAACTAAACAAGGAATTTCTTGATTTTCCGATCGCACTGATCTATTTCGATCATAAAAAAGACTATTTTGTATATGATAAAGAATATACACATAGAATTAAAAAAGAAATTGTTATGAAGTAGAAGCCGCACACGCTTCTCTTCACACGTCTTTGTGTTGTGTAGTTGATCGTCCGTAATCTTGGGGGGTTATTAAGATCAACGGGAAAAGCCCTTTTTGGTAATGGGGGCTTTTTTTTATGCTCGTGATTTGAGCCACAGATCAGACAACGATTGCATTCGCGGATTACAATAAGTGCTTTGTTTATAAATAATTTTTCAATTTTAATTTACCATAAAACCCTGGAGTATAAAACTCTCTATCATCTTAATCCGTTTAATGCCGAATGGAAAAATAATTTAGTATCCAATTATTTTCCTTCGGCACTCCGAAATCCTTTAGGAGCCATCTAAAATTTGGCATAGTCCTTTGGATACTATTTTACAAATCAAGATGTTATAATCTTTGGCTACAAGAGAATGTGCAGGGTGTAAAACAAAAAAGACTTCTGAAAATTCAAAAGTCTTTTTCGTTTTAAAGGGTTAATTGCTTTGGTTAGAGTAAATATAGTCTTATTTTATATCATTCAAAAAAAACTTTATACAACTTTATAGGAGGCCCGGGTCTTTAATTTTAGCTTTAGCAGGTAATCTGCTTCCTTTTTACTTTATTACTTTTTCTTCTGCAAGCTGGTAGAGCAATTTTCTTTCGCCGTTATAGATCGCAGTAATGAAGGCATCCGGTAATTTATTCAGCTGTAGTTTCCTTAAAAGTTCAAGCGCTTCATTGTATGTATTAAAATTACCCATCGTAAAGCGGCTCACACCATCTTTATCAAAACGGCGAATGATCTTTGGCAATCCTACAATACCATTGTAGTTAAAATTCTCTGAAAATCTAAATGCAGCAATTTGTACGGTATATTTAAGATTGTTGGTTTTTGTATTACCCTGTTGCTGCGTAAAAGAATTTTTGTCAAAATCTTTATTTGTTCTTGAAATTTCTTCGGTGGTTTTATTTTTACTGTCAAGAAGTGTTTCGTAAGCCGATGAATTAAATTCCGCAAAAACATTCAGTACCACAAATGAATCAACATTCATAGTACTTAAATGAATAATTTTTGGGGTAAACTGATCAACAGAAACCATAAGATCATATTCATCACCTGCTGCCAGGTTACTAAGAAATTTACCGGTTACCTTATTTGCATTTAACTTAAAACGCACATCCTTATTATTAATATTGGAACGGATCTCCACCTCAGCGCCTGTGGGTTTTCCGTTCAGTGTCACAAGACCTTCCACCTGTAACAAAATTACAGGCCGTCC
>JAYSYG010000395.1:0-4740 GCA_043716685.1 Sphingobacteriaceae bacterium
TTTTATAAGATCGTAGGCAAGCTCTTTTACATTGCGTTTTGTTTTTTGTTTTAGGGTCTGCCAGGTGGTACTGCCCAATTTATCAATACGCGGCACCTGTCCTTCCTTCCCGCTATACTTACTAATTCGGTGAAGGCTATGAATACTCACATAAAGCTGATCATTATCACGAAACAATAACTTTACACTCTCCTGTTCTTTGCCATTTATGTTAAGTTTATGTAACCCAGCAAACCGTCCAATACCATGGTCGATATGCGTTACATAATCTCCTGGGTTCAGCGTTAATAATTCTTTAATGGTAAACGCCTCGGCATTTTTGTGTTTCGCTTCTTTTAATTTAAAGCGGTGGTAACGTTCAAAGATCTGGTGATCGGTATAAATAGCCAGCTTCAGATCTTCGTCCATAAATCCTTCGTGAATATTCAGCGGCAGGTAATCGATCAGCGTTTCGTAAGTGCGGTGTTCTTTTACAAGCAGATCATTAAAAATACTGATGAGCCTGTCGGCCTGCTTCACATTATCGGTTAAAAAATAATTGTGATAGCCTCTGGTTTTGTTCTCTTTTAAATTAGAGATCAGAAGCTCAAAGTTCTTGTTAAATCCGGGCTGTGGTCGTTGGTTAAATGTGATTTTATAAGAAGAAAGAATGGCATTGATCCCAAATTCAAAACAGGTATAATTTTTCACCGCGCTTTTTATTTCTTCAGCATCCGCAAATAATTTTTGTGGTGGCACCTGCTTTACCTCTCCCTGGTGTTTATCGTATGCTTTAAGAGCGGAATCAAATTTTTTCCCGAAGATATCGAACATGTACCCTGCATCTTCAATTATTAAGAGTGTGTTGGAAGGATCAAAATAATTAAAAAGAAGCGCCTTATCTTCTGAGAATAACGCGGAGTTGATGTTGGGAATGATGGTGACAAAATCAAAATTAGCTGTAGATAATTGTGTAGAAGGATCAAACGTTTTGATAGCCTCCACATCGTTTCCAAACAATTCGATGCGGTACGGAAATTCATTGGCAAAAGAATACACATCGATAATGCCCCCGCGAATACTGAATTGCCCGGGTTCAAACACAAAGTCTACATGTTCAAAATTATAAGAAGTCAGAAATTCGGAGATAAAATCAATAGAAAGCTTCTCCCCCTTTTTTATCTGGAGCGTGTTCTGATAGAGTTGTTTTTTTAGTGTTACTTTTTCACTTAAAGCCTGCGGATACGTAACCACAACACCTTTGAAATTCTCCTTTGAAAGCAGGTTGAGCACTTCTGCTCTCTCCTGGATATTGGCGTTGGTTGTTTTCTCAACTTGGTAAGGTTGTTTATAGCTTTCCGGAAAAAAAAGAACTTTTTCCTTTGGAAGAAGCGCATCCATATCATTCAGAATGTAAGCGGCTTTTTCTTTGTCAGAAGCAATAACGAGAAGGTTCTTCTGTTTTTTAAAAACAAGGCTTTGCAACAAAAAAGACAAAGAGGATCCGTTTAAACCCTGAAACCAATAGTTTTCTCCAGGATTTATCGCTTCTAGTTTTGCATCAAAAATCCCTTCCAGGGACTTATTAAGTAACATTTTCGCGCCGAAATTACGGATATTCGGTCTAAAAAATAAAGAAAGGACTTCAAAACAAGATTTTTTATAAAGTTTTTGCTTTACCACTTATACAGAAAAACCGACCACCATCATAAATCCCCCTTTTTTTTAACATTTATCCTATGGCATATCTTGTTAAGTCGTTTATATTTGTTAGACAATATAACTTAACTATTAAACAATCTTAATTTAACGTCATGAAAAAATTTTTACTATTTGCATTTGCCCTGACAACGGGGAGCTTTATGGCTCAGTTACCCGTGAGTACAGCCCAACAAAATAAAAAGGTTGTTCTTGAAGAGTTTACAGGAATTCATTGCGGCTATTGCCCTGATGGACACCGTATTGGAACTCAAATGTACACTGCCGATCCGGCAAACGTAGTTCTAATTAATATACATTCAGGATCTTTTGCAAATGCAGCTGTAGGTGAACCTGATTTTAAAACTACAGAAGGAACGGCTATTGATGGTATGTCAGGAATGGGCATCACCGGTTATCCTGCCGGTGCCGTAAACCGTGAAGTGTTGGTTGGAGGCGTAATGGCCGCAGGCAGAGGAAGTTGGGTGAGCATGGGAAATACGATAAAAGCACAATCAGCGTATTGTAATGTAGCACTTCAAGGCACAATCAATCCACAAACCAGAGTGTTAACCGTTCAGGTGGAAGTTTATTATACAGCTACCAGTCCTGTTGCTACAAATTCACTGAATGTTTTTCTTTTAGAAAATAAAATTGCAGGTATTCAATCTAATTACGGAACTCCTTTGTATAACGCCTCAAACTATAATGCAAACGGAACGTATAATCATAATCACGTATTGCGTAAAGCACTTACTCCTACTTTTGGTTTAACTATTCCAAACACAAGTGCTACTAATATGTTCGCAACTACCTTTTCTTATGTGTTGCCCGCTACGTATGGTGCAGCCGGTAAAACAACAGTGCCTTCACTCGGTAATCTTGAACTTGTTGCTTTTGTAGCGCAAAGCGACAGAAATATTATTAATGCTTCCGATGGTCCTGTTTACATAACTAATGACGCGAAAGCTGTTTCAGCTTCTCTTCCCGCATTGGTTTGTGGAAGTGCAATTGCACCAGTTGTAACAGTTGAAAATTCAGGTCTTACTGCGATCACAGATTTAACAATCACACCTTCTATTGATGGAGTAAACGGAAATATAACTACCTGGACAGGTAACCTTGCCCCGGGAGCTACCACCACGCTTACATTAAACAGTATCAATGCGTCATCAGGAGGTGGTCATTCATTTACATACACCATTACAGGTGTTAGTGGAACAGATTACTACACTATAAATAATTCAGCTAAAACCAGTTTTTACTCAGCTTCAGGTTATCTGGGAACACCAGTTGCAGAAGGATTTGCTGCTGCTACCTACCCTCCGGTTTCATGGGGAATGACAAACACGAATAGTGGTCCGGGTTGGAGCCGCAATATTTACACGGGTGGATATAACTTATCAAGCGAATCCACTAAATATGATTTTTATAACAATACCGTTATTGGTGATAAAGATGAATTAATCTTACCTCCAATGAATCTTTCTGGTGCAGCTGCTCCCGATATGTTTTTTGATATAGCATACGCACAACGCACCAGCACGAGTGATGACGCACTTGATGTTCTAGTATCGGATAATTGTGGCACTAGCTGGACATCCGTTTATAATACGCATGGCTCATCTCTGTCAACTGTTGCTTCACTCATATCTACAGCTTATTTTCCTGATTCCAGCAATCCTTCTGAATGGAGAACCGAACAAGTGGCATTAACCGGTTTTAATAAGCCTAATGTTCTTGTAAAATTTGTTGTTACCAGCGATAATGGAAACAATTTATTTCTTGATAATATTAATCTTTCACAGTCTGCGCCGGTTGGTTTGGTAAAAACAAATGCCTCACAGGTAAATGTTGCTCTTTACCCTAATCCAACAAATGGCATTACAAATGTTCGTATTCAGGCTAAAAAACAGTCAGATGCCAAAATATCTGTTGTGAACCTGCTTGGACAAGTAGTGATGTTAAAAGAAGTTAGCTTAACTGAAGGAACAAACTCAGTTCAACTTGATATGAGCGATTACGCTGGTGGTATTTATAATGTTACCATTAGCACCACAAATGGTTCTGTTGTAAAAAAATTAAACGTAACTAAATAATTACCGAAGAAAAGATCCCGGTAAAACCGGGATCTTTTCTTCAAAATAATAGAGTAAGCCACAAAAAAAGTCGTTTTTACTGCTTTAAATTATTAATAAACTAAAAATGAAAAAGATCCTAATTCCCGCACTCGTACTGTTTTCTGCAGCTATGTTTGCCCAATCTTCTATTCAGTTAAAAGACCTGCAAGTCAATGTTGCTTTAGCTCCCAATGCCACCGTAGTTGCAAGCACGGTTGCCGAAGTTATTACAAAGATCGATTTTGATATAAAAAATATAAGCTCCTCTACTCAATATTACCAGGTAAAACGTTACGACATACTTTTAAATACAGACGCTTCAGCATATTTTTGTTTTTCTGGAAGTTGTTACGGTGACCAAACGTTGGTGTCTCCCACGTCTTTGACTTTAACAGCAGGCCAAAGCGCTTCGGAAATTCAGGGTTCGTTTAATATTCTTACTACCGATTTATGGGAAGGGCCTACGGCGGGTAACAGTCTTGTAAAGTACACCTTTATTAATTCCTCAACTGCCGCTGATTCTGTTCAAATTTCTATTAAATATAGTGCTGCACCAAGCCAAACCGTTAGTGTACATGAAGTAAGCAAAACCTTATCTTCTTTTGAAATTTTTCCGAATCCTGCCAAAGAAACGGCTTCTATCCTAATCTACTCGCCAAAAGTATTTGAGTCTCGTTTAGTCTTATTTAATTCTTTGGGTGAAATAGTTTATACAAAAAATATAACTGTTGCATCAGGAAAAAATACAATTGACATGAATGTCGGAAACCTTCCTGGGGGTGTTTATTTTGCCAGCATTCAGGTAGAAAATTCTACTATTAGTAAAAGATTAATCATTAACTAATAAGTATATCTGTCAAATATATTTAAAGCCCGGTCAGCCGGGCTTTAATTTTAAAATAGAAAAGAGAAAAAACTGGTTTTATCGGATCGTACGTTTATT
>JAYSYG010000396.1:0-4734 GCA_043716685.1 Sphingobacteriaceae bacterium
GAGACATCCATCGTATTAAAAATAATGCGCTTTGGCTCAAAGAATTTATCGTTAAGCCTTTCTGCTGCCAATCGCACAAACGCCTCTTTTGTTTTAACAAGAGAAAGATTTTCAGTAAGCGCATCGGAAAGAGGCTGACTGCTGATGGTATAACATCCGCTATAAAGTGCCTCCATCAGAACAGTAGAGTTCCCCTCATAATCAGAAGTGTGCATAAATATTTTGGAGTTATTCATGTAGTCGAAAACTCCGGCGTGCTGAAGTAACCCTGTAAATTCGACTCGATTCTCAAGGCCAAGTCGTTTAACCTTTTCGTTTAATTCATTTTCCATCGGCCCGGTGCCAATAATCACGCATCTTATGTCAGGAATCATCTTACTTAGTTCAAACACAATATCAATGAATAAATTGTAATTTTTGAGGGGAATAAGAGAACCAGCTCCTAGTATATCAATTTTCCGCTCCAACTTATTAAAAGAAGGGAAAGCAGATTCGTTAATACCATTTTCTGCCACCATAAAAGGATCAATACCGTGGTTCTTAAAAAACTCAAGTTTTAAAAAGTCAGACATGGCGATTATCTCTGATCCTTTTGCTCCGGTTCTCTTAACGTACTTATTGTTCGCCTTAGCGTCCTGACCTATAACCCAGATATAATGTTTTACTTTATAGAGGCGGCTATAGTAGCGGCCAATAAAAGCGCATTCAGTTAACCACAAACTAAAAATTCCTATAAGATTTTGTCCTCTCTTTATACCACGAAGTAAAATATATGTTTTTGTGAGAATAACAAGGTTGCTTAGTCCGGTTTTATTTTTGCCGCCCAGGGAAATAACTTTTATTCCATGCCAGGTATATTCTTTTTTTTCATAAGGATAGTGAAGTGTAATAAAAATAAAGCGAATGTTGGGGTATAATTTCTTTAGTGAAAGCGCAAATTGTTGAAAAGCGGGAAGACAACTTGTGTCTTCTTCGTCTTTCGGAAATCCGGGCGTTAAAATCACTAAAGTGTCCATTTATAGCGAGAGAATATAAACTATGAGAGAGTCTTATTCCGTATGCGGTAAGTTTTTATGAAGAGAAAAATAACGCATAAAAACAAAAAAATGGGAATAAGGTATAAGAGCAAAATTGAAATTCTTGGTGGACTGCTGTGATTTTTAAAAATAGCACAGGGTTTTATTAATTGAAACCGATCTAAAAACACAGACTGTGCAATTAGATTAAGTTTTTTTTCATTTCTCTGATTAGCCATAGCATAGCTGGCTGTTGGATCATATAATTCTGTAAGCGGAATTGTGTTTAAATTTGAAACGCTTTGTTTGCCATAATTAAGTAGTTGTAATTTTTTTAAGCTGTCTAATTGAGCCAAATCTTTATTAATTTCTTCAAGACCCAGGTCAATCTGTTTCTTTTGTAGGTTTTTTATCTTTAAATAGTAGAGATTGTTTTCAAGATAATTTAAAATACCATTTTGAATGGTAATAAAATTCTGATAGTTTTTTGTTTCAATAACTATTTCAGTACAGTTTAAGGAATCGGTAAAATTTTTTGTAGATACTGATGCAACTGAAATATCTGTTAAACTGGAAACAACCGAGTCGTTTAGTCTCAACTCCTGGGATAAAGCATCATATTCCTTTTTTTTCAATAAAGCAGGCAGATCTGCCAATACTTTCAGATACATTTTATCTTTTATATCAGTAGATCTTATAATAAAAGACGAGGTATATGTTCTAGGAACCAGGTATCTAATACCTATGGAAAGAATAACTGCGGTTGCAACAAAACATAGCATTATTTTAATATTAGAGAACAAAAGCGACAGTGGGGATGCAATAAAAGAGTAGACCCTTCCCCCAATCGATCTCAAGTCAATTTCATCATCCGGAATAGTTGCTTTATTCTCTGCGCTCATAATTTTCCTGCTAATGTATAAAAAACTAATTAATTCACATTTATAAAGCAAACGGTTGTTTTTAACTATCCAGTAAGGATTAAAAGCGTTTTGTAAGGGACAAAAAGCTATTTTGGTGCCGAAGACAATTATTTATAGAAACCTTAATGGTCTATTGCAAAATAGTTTAATTTAGCAATTATGTCCCTTTCCAAAGAACAATTTATTAAAAACTCAGCATGGACTTTTTTGGAGTTAACGTTGTATCCGCTTTTAATGATTGTGGCTACTCCGGTTTTTATTAAAAAGCTTGGAATCGAGCAGTATGGTCTATGGATGCTTGTGAGTACGATCACCCTGGGAATAAATGTTTTAAATATTGGTGTCGGGGATACGAACATTCGGCTGATTTCCAAATACAGAGCAGAAGGAAATTTCGGGCTGATAAAACGCGTCTTTAATTATAATTTTTCTCTATCACTTTTTCTTTGTATTTCGGCAGCCCTAGTTGGATTTACTTTTTACCACTTTTCTTTTATCTCTGTATTTTATAAAACGCAAGACTACAGTTTTGCAAATACAATTCTTCTTTTGGCTTGTTTTTCATCTGGAATAAAATTTGTGGAGATCGCAGTATTGTCGGTATTTAAAGCATTCGAACGTTTTGATATAAATTCCAAATTGGTTCTGCTTTCCAAAAATTCAACCATGATCGTTAACCTGGTATTGGTGGTATTAAATTATGATCTCATTACCATTTTTGCTGTTTCAGTGATCATTAATTTAATTAATGTAATTTTTCAGTTCCTGGTTTTGTATTTTTATGAACGGAAAATAATCAGCTTTCCAAACCTAATTTTTTTCCGGGAAAAATTAGATGAGCTGAATTATAATTTCTGGTATTGGCTCCAGTCGGTTGTTGCCCTCTTTGGATTTTTAGCCGATAAACTCGCGGTAGCATATTTTACCGATGTAAAGACCCTTGGCTATTACTCCATTGCTTCACTTATCGGCGCGCAAATTCATAATTTTTTCCTTTCGTTCGGTAGTTTTATTTTCCCGAGGGTTTCTTTTAAGCTGGCTGAAAATAAGGATGTTGCCCGTATTTATTATATCTCCCGGAGCATAGTTGCTCTGCTTGGATGGGGACTTATTGGGGTTTTAATTGTGTGTGGCGATTTTATATTTAAGCTGTGGCTGGGGCAGGAAACGTTTATAAACAGTATTTATTTTATCAAGCTCTATTTGATTTTTGAGGCAGGTATGTTGCTTATTATCGTTCCTTTTTATTTTATAAATGGAACCAGTTACATCCGCCTGAATTCTTTATTTGAGCTGGTGATACGCAGTACCCATTTTTTAGCAATGCTTACCGGGTTTTACCTTGCTGGTGTTAATGGCATAGTCTATGGACTCATTGCATCTACGTTTATTAATATCCCTTTTCAGTACTTCGTCTTTCATAAAAAGATTATGCCAGGAATGAATCGTTACCAGTATTTATGGGTAATACTTCCTGTATTTTTTCTATTGGGGCTGATTATTTCGGGGAACGTTTTTTTTCAGCTATCTTTAATTTTATGTTTGTTAGTATCGTGTAAGCTTATTTATTTTGATCCCGCAAGACAATATTCAAAAGAGATCTTTCTATTCAACCGTTTATTCAATAAACTTGAGAATAAGTAAATATTCGATCCTGGCGAACATCTATTTTTTTTTAAATTCGGTGTTCCTCCCCAAGGGATTATTATATACTACCGTTTTAAGTCCTCTGTTTTATTATAACACTTTAAGGGCAGGAAGAAAAACTTACCTTCAGTATTTTAGTATGTTTTTAGTAGTTTACGATCTTATTCATCTCTACCACGGAGTAGATCTCAAATCGTTTCTTATTTCAAACCTGCTTTTTATCCTCACGTATTTTTGTGTTATTTCTTTTTATCACTTTGTGAATAATTACGAGAAGCTTCCGAAATTGTTTAAGGAAATCTTACTCTTTAATGCACTTCTGGCTTTCATTGCCATTCCTTTCTTTTTTGCGCCAAGAATGTACCAGGAGTGGTTTTGGTATATTAATAAGTTAACAAAAGGCTTCGATGGGTTTCCAAGGTTAGCCTTATTTACTTATGAGGCTTCTTATTATTCCCTGCTGCTGATCCCCGTTTTGTACTATTACATTTTCAAAGTTATTTTTAAAGACATTCAGAATCATCCCTGGCTGACACTTTTATTAATAAGTGTGCCTATGCTCATGTCTTTGTCATTTGGGGTTATAGGTGCATCTGTTTTAACCCTTTTAATCATGTGTCTTGTTTTTTCAAAGCGACTATTTAAATACAAACGCCCTTTTATTATAATATCGGCATCTTTCGCAATCGTAATTATTTTTCTTGCTGTTCTGTGGCTCTGGTTTCCTGGCAATGCTTTTTTTGCGCGCCTGGAAAATATTTTTGCGGGCACGGATACTTCCACAAACGGGAGAACAAAAGATTCCTTTACCATGGCCTGGCGGATTGCGGACATGAAAAGCATTTATTTTGGAGCAGGTCTTGGGCAAATAAAAATTATGGCCACAGAGATGGTTCATAGGTATTATAATTACTGGGGCATATTCCCAAGGTACGACATTCCAAATGCCATGGGTGAAACGCTTGCCATTTTTGGGATCGTTGGAGTTGCAGCGCGGATCTTTTTAGAGGTCTGGTTGTTCTTTAAAACAAAAGTTTTTACAAACTATTATAGATTAGCTTTGTTTATATTTGTGTTTATATACCAGTTTACCGGCAGTTTTATCACCAATACTGTTGAATATGTAATATGGATACTGGCATTTTCGA
>JAYSYG010000397.1:0-14239 GCA_043716685.1 Sphingobacteriaceae bacterium
TTTCTTTACTTCTTTTGCCCTGTTTACTGAGAGAGGATCATTCACCAGCTTGCTACCGGAATTATCGGTATACCCCGCAATAAAAAAATTCATTTCCGGGTGTTTGATCATCCATCCTGCAACGCCATCAAGTTCATTATAAAATTTAGATGAAATGGTAGCACTTGCATTGTCAAATTGAAGATCCATTAATTCCACGTAATCCACGCCAGAAACAATTGGATCCATCTGCGGATTAGAACTATACGAGGAAACATAAACCTCGCTCACATAGTAATACGCTTTCCGTGAATCATTTTGCAACGGTGCAACAGTTTTTACAACTTCAAAAAATTCATCTTTAAAGCAACCTATGGTAATAAATTTTTCTCCGCCTTCAGCAATATAAGCGCCGTATAAGGTTACCCAATCTGTTGTATCAGAAATTACCCTGTACGAAATAAATTGAGGTTGCTTGGTTAAAAAAGAGTTGGATGACTGGTTTACTTTTTCTTTTGTAAGCAAAGCGCCTAATCCTGAAACAGCACGTGCACTTTTTTCAGCAAGGCTCACACGAAACGAAACCTCATAAACTTTTCCTGCAATTAAAGGCTCGGAAAACTCTCCCTGCAAATACTCTGAATATTTTTTGTACCCGTCCTTTAAACCCAGAAGTGCATTGTTCATACTGTCTGTACTGTTATTACTTCCGTCGTCGTAATAAGCAATAATCCCAGCATAGTTGTGACCGCTTACAAAAGAATTCTGATATCCCATATAATTTTCTGGGATACCATTCTCGTGACGGCACCTTTTGGATTTCGTATTGTCATAAAGATCTACTGTACCTCCATTGGCATTTGACCAGGTATCTGTTTTAGTGATCAATCCTACACCAGTCGGAATGCATTTAGCATCCATTGATTCATTCATCACAAGATTTTGTGAAGAACCTATCCTTAATCCTCCTATTAAAACAAGTAAAGTACAAAGGTTTTTTATTTCAAATTTTGTTGTTTTCATATGTTTATTTTATTAATTTTTAAAGGTCATATGGTATAGCCAGTTTAAATAATCATTAGTGTGTGTTTTGGTAAACATGGCTATTTCATAATTTATGTTTTAAGTCGAGGTTTTATATGATTATTGCTGCATTGCAATGGTTATCATTTTTGCATTTCTCAATACATCAAAATCCACTTTCCTGTTTAGCTTGTGCTGATCTTCCGTACACGCTGCATCATCCGTACAACCGTTTTCAATTTTCGCTTCACCATAACCATTTACGGTTGTTATCCTTGATTTTGCTATCCCATTGACAACTAAATAATTTTTTACTGAATTGGCACGGCGGGCTGATAAAGCTTTATTATAAACAGCTGTTCCTCTTGCATCCGCATAACCATTTATCACAACTACCAGGTCTGTATTTTTTTGCATGGTGATAATATTCTGATTTAATAATTTTTTAGCATCATCATTCAATAAGGATTTGTCGTAATCAAAATAAGCAGGGGTAGAATTCCAACCCAGAGCTGTCAATTGTTCAGGGGATAACTCTGTATTAGTTCCGTTGCCGAAATTGTTTAATAGTTTGTTCTCTTTAGAAGTGATCTTATTTTTTTTGTTAGGTTCATTCGCGGCTAAAGACTGAGAAGCAACAGAAACAGTGTCAGATTTTACAAACATGTTTTCTCCTACTGTTATTTCCCGTTCAGCACAAATGGCATTTAAAGCAGGACAACTATCGCAATAGACAACTGCTTTAGCAGAAACGACATATGTGTTAGCCGATTTAAATGTATATTCCGCGCTTCCGGAAGCAATGTTTATGGTTTGATCTTCTACATTTAAACTCATAGACCTTACATTATTTTTATATTGCTCAGGAACCTGTATATAAAAATTATAGGTCATTGCGTTTGTCGGGTTAGGAACCGCATTAATAACAAATAGTGAATCTATGGCTTTACATTCAGGTACTTCTGTAGAGACATAATGCACATAATAAATATCCATATCTCCCTTACCACCTGGTCTGTTTGATGAATAAAAACCTTTGGAACTATTTGGGTTCAACGCAAAATAAATATCATCGCCCGGAGTATTGATCGGCTGCCCAAGGTTTTCAGGCGTTATCCACTCTCCATTTACCATACGGGTTTTGTAAACATCGTAACCACCATACCCTGGCAAACCATTAGAAGAAAAGAACAATGTTCCGTCTTCGGTCATAAAAGGAGCGTCTTCGTTATAGCCACTATTGATACTACTTGGCAGAATTTGTGGATTTCCCCATTTACCATCTTCGCCTTTTAATGATTTATAAATATCCATACCTCCTAATCCTTTCTCAGACATACTTGTAAAGAAAAGCATTTTGCCATCCGGGGACACAAATGCGTGACTTTGCAGATAAGAAAAATTTATATTAGCTGCCATCAAACGCTCGTTTTTTGTAGAATCGTTCAAAGTGGCTTCGTACAATTTGCTTTGCCTGAAGATATAAAGTGTTTTGCCATCAGGACTTGCTGAAACTACTGACTCTCCCCCACTTTTAAAATTTGACGCGTCGGCGTAATCAGGGCGTGTAAATCTTCTTACAGGAGAAAACTCACCGTTACTAAGCGAGGAAATATACATGCTTTCGAAGTACCTCCTGTCAATACCGTTCTTTTTTTCTTTTGGACTGTCTTGTCTTTTAGATGTAAAGATAAGATCACCATGCGTGTAAACCGGGCCATACTCCGGCATCTGTGTATTTATTGCAGATCCAACATTCTTTACTGATTGTTCTTCGGGAGGTGCAATGCGGGGATGTTCAAGCGCATACTTACAGTCTGCCATACGTTTATATAAGAACATATCATAGTCAGGGTTGCCTTCTTTATTTAATTCAGTTGTCTTTTCGTAAAAATAAAGTGCGCGTGGATAATTCCCGATATAGTGATAACTTTTCCCCAGGTCATTATTTATTTTCATCGACGTTTTAGACGGACTTTTTTTAATTGCTCTTTCAAGGTAAGGGATTGCCTGATCGTATCTTCCCATATATTCTGAGAGAACAATTCCCTTTCCTGCATTCGCATAATAGGAGTTGCTGTCCTTCGCAAGCACCTGATCATAATAGGTAAGCGCTTTATCGTAATCATAAAGATCTACCGCATTGCTTGCCCTGCGTATTAATTTCTTTTCTTCAGAACAGGAAACCATTAGAAGTGAATATATAGCGACAGGTATAAATAGTAATTTTTTCATTTCATTTATTTTTACTATATTGATCTGCAAACAGATTGCCACTCAAGGAGCCAGACAAATCTAAGAATTGGAGTGTCCATCAATTGCCACTATTGGGGGAAATATAATTCTCAATTGCTTGCTGATCATACGAAAGATGACTGGCACAGAATTCTCCATATATTAAGTATTCTTTCACTCATTATATAACAGGAGGCGATGGAATTTATAAGAAAGGTTTGTTTGGGTTAAGCAAAACTTTTGAGTAAATCTGTTACCTCCTTCTTTTTTTGCCGATCTGGCTGGCATAGTGTTTGAATTCTATTTACTATATAAAAAATTAATTATGCCTGCCACATTTACAAAACTTATCCGGAGACAAGAACAAAATATCTCACTCATCAAACAACGTATTTTGTTCACAAAAAAGGCCAAGTGTCCTGCCTGTCATTCAACAGTAATTCTGAACCAGATAAGTAAAAACATTCCTCTATGCTTCTTTTGTGTGAATTGCCAGCTTCTGTTTGAAAAATAAACCTATGTCAGCGTTGCTTCAAGCAAAAGAAAAGCATTCCGCGATTTCATTAAAAATCAAAAACTATTATTACTACCGGTAGTTCGCTTTTTAAAGCCTTCTGCTGGCTAACTTAGGCCTGCCATTTAGACTTCTTCAATAAAAAAAATCCCTTTTGAGAAGGGATTTTTTTAGCTGGGGTAATTGGTTTGTTTACGGTAGGTTGGTTAGAATACGTGTTAGCGTATATTTATTCTGGTTGTATAGGCAGTAACAAATTACCCAAAGTTCTTTATTATGATTCTCTTATTTGAGGAATATTTTTCTCTAATGAAGTGCTGATACTTGTTTAAAAAAGTTTTGTAACCAAAAGGATAGACTCTTTAATGAGCCGTTTTTTATTAAAACATATTTTATATCTTCCATGCGTGTACTGCCTGTCTCAAGGATGGCATCATTGATCTGTCGCGTGTTCACACCCCATTTATGAGTCCAGTAAGCAAGGTCATTCTGGTCCTCAGGATGAATAACCGATCGTTTTGTAGCAAAGTTCATCATGGTTTATGGTATTTATAATTATATATAACATCCCAAAACTATGCCATGTTGATATGAATTGGTTTTCAATGAGCATCGAAAGGTCTTATTTAGCATTTGTGTAAATCTAACCATGTGTAACAAATGATCCGCGCAACAATACCGAACTGGCATACGAATTCGTATGACTGGAAGTATGATCATCAAAAGTTTCGTGCTTATCCACGAGAATGGCCGCTTTTTACTTATCCGTGAAGCTGCAAAAAAATGGAGGGGCAAATGGTTTTTGCCAGGCGGTAAGATTTTCATTAACGAATCTCCTACTGAAGCTGCGATAAGAGAAGTTAAAGAAGAAGCCGGTTGTGATGTATTACTAAAAGGTATTTTTTACATCCGCTACCACGAAAGATTATTTAATAAGCAGCTTTCCTTATTTTATCATGCAAAAATCTCGGGAGGAAAAATAAAAACTAAGGCAGATAAACACTCCCTTGAGGTAAAATGGTTTACCGATGACCAAATAAAATCTCTCCCTATGAGGCAAAAACTAATGGAGATAATAAAGAGTTTCAAAGCTGGTAATAGTATGTTACCCGACAACTTTAAATTTTATGTATAGGCTTTCTTTTGTAATAAAAACGCATTCCAATTTCAGCTAAAGGTGTATGATTTCCCCACTATTATCTGTATTGGGGAATACGTTCCCGTTTTTCCCCAACTCTTTAAAAAAAATGATTTTTAACTAACTGATTTTCATTTCGTTAAAAAGTCAAAAAATCCGGCACTATTATTTCAAATACACCGATGTAACTGAACAACTCATTATTGGCGATCAGTATAAAATCACCACTAAAAGAGATTTAAATTAATAAATGACCCTTCACTAATTTAAAAAAAAGATTATGGCTTTAATTCAATCGCAAACGCAAAAACTTACCCAAAAGCTTACTCACCAGCAAATCCAACTTATTAATATCCTCGGTTTACCCACCATTGCGCTTGAGCAACACATCGCAATGGAAATGGCTGTAAACCCAGCGTTAGAATTCGACAACGTTGAAAGCGAAACAGAGTCGGAAAATGAACAGGATAAAGAACCGGAAGTAGAGCGTGGTGATGATTACATTGCTGAACCAAAACTTGGAGAAGACTATGACTATAAGGATTATATGGACAGAGATTCTCTTGATGATTATAAATACGAGGCAAACAACCATACAAAAGATGATGAAAAAAGAGAACAGGTATTTCTTGAGAGTCATGACTTTACTGTTTCCCTCATCAATCAATTTAATCTTTTACCTATTTCAGAAAGTGAAAAAGAGATTGGCCTTTACTTAATAAATACGTTGGAAAGCGATGGCTATTTGAGGCGTGAAATTGCAGACATTGCCGATGAATACTCTTTTGTAAACAACTTTGTAAGCGAAGAAGAAATTATCAACGTTTTAACTAAGATCAAAACTCTTGACCCTGTTGGGATTGGCGCGAAGGATCTTAAAGAGTGCTTACTTTTACAACTAAAACTTAAAAAAGAAAAAACAAAAGATACTTATAACGCTGTCAGGATTCTGGAAAATCACATGAGTGAATTATCCGTTAAAAATTTTGATACCATCAAAAAAACGCTCAAAATAGATAACGAAGAATTACAGGATGCACTGTCTGAAATTAAAAAACTAAATCCAACCCCTGCCGGAAGCTCAGCAGAAAATACTGGCAGAGCAATTAGCATTGTACCGGATTTTTCAGTAATGGTTGAAGGAGACAAGGTTGAATTGTTTTTGAATTCTTCAAAACATCCTCCTTTAAAAATAAGCGACGATTACACCGAAATGCTAAACACTTACTCGAAAGCCAAAGATAAAAGTATGCGTGAAGCATCAGGTTTTATAAAAAGCAAAGTGGAAAGCGCTAAATGGTTTATTGAAGCCCTGCAACAACGTGAAAAACTAATGATCACTGTGGCAAAAGCAATTGTACGACATCAGAAAAAATTCTTTTTAACAGGGGATGAGGCAGATCTTAAACCACTTATTTTAAAGACCATTGCCGAGGAGATTGATTCAGATATTTCAACAGTTTCGCGTATCGTAATAAGTAAATACATTCAAACTACTTACGGTACCTTCCTGATGAAAAATCTCTTTACCGAAGGTCTGAGTACTACAAACGGAGAAATTGTGAGTACAAAAGAAGTGAAAAAAGTGCTGATGGAATGTGTGAATACGGAAGATAAATCTAATCCGTTGAGTGACGAGCAAATTGCTTACATGCTGATGCAAAGAACTTATTCCATTGCACGCAGAACCGTAGCTAAATACAGGGAAGAATTAAATATTCCAAGCAAAAATTTCAGAAGAGCTGCTACTGCATAATACTAATTAACCTAATTCTACTTACTATGGAAACTACTCAAAAATTAAATGTGTTCATTCTTAACGATAATTTAGAAGTTGCCGGTAAACTACGGCGCTACTTGAAAAAAAGATTCGGCAACCTTCTTAATATTTCGTTATTCTTAAATAGCCGCACCTGCTTAAGTATGATGTACGGTCAGGTACACATGGTGGTTGTAGATGATTATCTTTATGAAAAAGGTTCGCGCGGAATGTCAGGCATCGAGGTACTTAAGAGGATCAAGGATAAAAGTCCGGCGACAGAGGTTGTGATACTTACATCCGACGAAAATGTGGCTTTGGCGGTAGAAGCCATAAAAAGCGGTGCAAAAGATTATATTATCAACCGGGTTGGCGCGTGGCAACGTGTTCAGAATCTTATAGACAGAACAATTAGCCAGCCGATAAAATACCTGATAGCAGAATTTGGTGTTCCAAAATTCATGGGTATTTTCTTGTTAACTTTTACTACCATGGCTGTAGTTGTTGCTTTAACACTACGGTATTTTAACTGGGCTTAAATTTCTTAATTAGGTTTATTAACAACCTGAATTTTAACGCTTACCTTTGAGCATAATTCCAGGTATATGCAAAAAAAGAAAGTTCTGATTTTAGGAGGAGGTTTTGCAGGTCTTCAGCTTGCAAAAAAATTAAACAATACTTTGTTCGATGTTATTCTTATCGACAAACAAAACCACCATCAGTTCCAGCCCTTATTTTACCAGGTAGCCACAGCGCGTTTGGAGCCTGCAAATATTTCATTTCCTTTCCGCAAGATTTTTCAAAAATCAAAAAACATCCAGATCCGGATGGCCCAAGTATCAAAAATACTTCCGGCTGCTAACCAGGTTCAAACGGATGATACTTTCTACCACTATGATTACCTTGTGATAGCAACCGGCTGCCGGACAAATTTTTTTGGCAACGAGCAGATCATGAAAAACGCTTATTCCATGAAGAGCACCCAGGAAGCAATAACTATTCGAAATGAGATCCTGCTGAGCTTCGAAAAATTTATTTCCTCAAGTGAGGAAGAAAAAGAAGCGCTCCTCAATATTGTAATTGTAGGAGCAGGTGCCACGGGTGTTGAGCTGGCAGGTGCATTTGCAGAGATGAAGAAAAACATTCTTCCCAGAGATTATCCGCATATTGACTTCAGCGGATTAACAACCACTCTTTTAGAAGGCAGCAAAAATACACTGAATAACATGAGTTCCGAATCTCAGAAAAAATCCAGAGAATACCTTGAAAAACTTGGTGTTAAAATAAAAACCGAGGTGTTTGTAACTGATTATGACGGCACAACGGTTACTGTAAATAACGGAGAAAAAATAAAAAGTAAAAACGTGATCTGGGCGGCAGGTGTTACCGGAAACGTTATTGAGGGTCTTGCCCCAGACTCTGTGAACAAAAGCAGATTTATTGTGGACAGGTTTAATACTGTAAAAAATTATTCCAACATTTTTGCCATCGGTGACATCGCATTTATGGTAACCCCAAAATATCCTAACGGCCACCCTCAACTGGGAAATGTGGCTATTAACCAGGGCAAAAACCTAGGAAACAACCTGTTGGCCATGCAAAGTTCTAAACCACTAAAAGAATACGAATACAAAGACCTTGGCTCAATGGCCACTATTGGTGAATACAAGGCGGTTGTTGATCTGCCTTGGTTTAAATTTCAGGGAGTGATTGCCTGGTTTGCCTGGATGTTTTTGCATTTAATGCTCATGTTGAGTACACGAAATAAATTCCTGACTTTTATAAATTGGAGCTGGAACTTTTTTACACGAGATTCTTCTTTAAGACTGATCTTTAAAAAGAATGCAAATGAAACCACCCGGTCTTAGTCCGTTATAAGATCTACAGCGTTTTCAACCGAGTTCCCTTTTTTGTACTTCTTTCTAAGATTAAACATTTTTACATCTTTAATTATTTCACGAAAATCAATATTCAATCCGATCGATGTAAATAAACCATCAAAACGAAAGTCTTTTACGACATTAAACACAGTTTTCCTGTAGCCTAAAATAACTTTTAATCCTATCCAGCGTATTGGCTTGAAAGTTCCCGACAACCCAAAGTCCGTCATTACAACAAAACCCGATTTTTTAGACTCTACTTCACCGGATTCTGAATTATTAAACTGAAGCACATTATTTCCAAAACCAAACTCAAGGGGCATACCCAATGAAAAATAACGTGTATTTTTATAAATGATCTCTGTATTAATACTCCCGTATTCTAATTTTAAATGCCTGTCGTACTTAACACCATCTATTGTTTTTGTATAAGAAGTAAGATTATTGCTCAAAAAATAATATCCAAGTGTAAGTCTGAGTTTATCTTTTAAAAGAACACCCGCATCCACACCACTAACATTAAGCGTTTGCCCTTTAAAGAAAAAATTTCGGTTATCCAGTCTGAATTGCGGCCTTACAAGTTTTGGACTTACAATACGGGCGGAGTCCTCCCGGAATTGAGCCTTTTCTTTTTTTGTTTGCGAAACGCAAGTAACAAAAGAAACAAACACACCTAAAAAAATTAAAAAACCCTTTTTTCGAAAATCACCACTCATTATATATTAGTCTTTACGCTTTGTACCACAACAATTCTTATACCCGAAAGTGCAGCCATGCTATAATAGAATTAGCCAACGGATAGTGAGAATATAGAACTTTCTACAGATAAGTATGGGGAAATGTTTTCCCGCTCATTCTACACTTTTAATCTCTTTCCCCATAAAAATACCCGGCCTTCATACCTATACAGGTGGCTTAGATTTTGAACAGGTTGTAAAATATCGAAGTATTTATAAATCTAAAAATCCAAATTATGAAGTCAATTACTTATTTAACCATGTTAACCCTCATTTTTCTGTTAAGCGGATGCGCTGTAGCAGGTGGCATTTTTAAAGCCGGTATGTACTGGGGAATTTTTTTAGTTGTTGGAATTATCGCCCTTATCATTTACCTGATAAGCCGCGCAGGAAAAAAATAATCTTTTTGCATACACGAATTGGCATATTTTTTGCGAAAATTTAAAGAAATGCCGCGCCATGATTTACCGCTTAATAGATCTCCCTTCCAATGTTATAGGGTTTAATGCTTTATGGGATATTAGTGAAAAAGACTTTGATGAGGTGCTTGTTCCTTCAGTTGAACAACATATCGTAAAAACCAGAAAATTCAATTGTCTTATAATATTTAGCAATCCTGTGAGATTCTTCTGGGTAAATACACTAAAAGTCTTTAAAAGACTAATGAACTGGAAAGCCAAATGCAGAAGGGTAGCAATTGTTATTGAATCCAAAACGGAAAGATTCTTTATTAATTCGTTAACCAGGACCTTTAGCAATAACTTTAAAGTGTTCTCAATTACTGAAATTGAAAAAGCAATTGCATGGGCTGCACAGGAAAATAAAAGATAACAACGCTTATTTTTCAAACAACTGCTCTTTACAACATAGCTATAAACAGAGCCGATATTTATAAGATGACCGGAACCAGATCGGATACTCTTTTTTTCCGCGCAACGGTTCTTTGTGTTTTGGTCCTATTTTTCTCTTTCCCCGTTTTTCCTCAAAAAGAAAAATCTCAAAAAGAAAAAAAAACCGAAAAAGATTCCTTAAGGATTTATAAAAAAATAAAACACATAGCGTATAAACATAAGGTAACCTCCTGGATGTATGACGCAGTTTTTAAGGATCCTGAACCAAAGGAATATCCGTCACTCCCCGCTTCCCACGAAAAAAAAAATGTAAATCCTTATCTTAAACATAAAAAGAAGCTGATCCGTGAGATCAATATTACCGTCTATGATCCATTCGGGCGTTCTGTAACAGATACTCTTCCCCGCAGTATAAATAACCTTGAGCGCTTTGGAAACCGACTGCACATTACAACACGAAAATTTGTAATTATTAACCGCTTGCTTTTTAAAAAAAACGATACAATAGACGCTCTTGCAATAAGCGAAACAGAAAGGATCCTGAGGCAGTCACCTTTTATTAATGATGCACGGATCGTAATCGTGGAAACGCGTAATAAGGACAGTGTGGACGTAAATGTAATTGTGCAGGACAAGTGGCCTATCACTGTTCCTATACTCATAACGGATGTATCAGGTCACGCCCGCTTCCGGAACCAGAATCTTTTTGGCTGGGGGCAACAGTTTGAACACTATGTAGGATATAAAAGGCCAAATGTTTTTGATTTCAACGGATTTTATACGATCGCCAACCTTGATAACACCTATATTTCCGGTACTGTAGGCTATAGTCATGATATTTCCGGTACAACGGTTTATACTGGTTTTAACAGAGGGTTCTTCTCCCCGCTCTCGAAGTGGGCCGGAGGTGTTAACTTAGCGCGAAGCTGGAAATATTATCAATATACCCGGGCAACCGATTCAGTTGTAAAGCGCACAAATCTTAATTTTTACACCTACGATGTCTGGACCGGAAGAAGCTTTAAACTCAGCGATGAAAAGAGCCTGTTCAACCAAAGCACTAATATTCTTGGAGGGTTGCGGTATTATAAAACAACTTTTGATCAACGCCCATCCTTTACAATTGATTCCGCCCTGGCAAATCAAAATACCGCTGCCTTAGTTGGCAATGTAGGATTTGCGATACAACAATACTATAAAGAAAAATATGTATACCGCTTCGGGGCCACAGAAGATGTACCAGAAGGGCTTATTGTGCAATTTATTTACGGTGGGATCAAGAAGGAGCTAACAAAACTCAGGTATTATGCAGGTTTTGAAATAGCACGCGCAAAACATTTTGATATTGGTTATCTTTCTGCAACATTTTCATACGGGGTGTTTTTTAACCGTTATGTCTCCAACGATATTACATCAAACATTAAACTTTACTACTTCAGTGATCTCTTAAAAAAAGGCAATTGGTTTTTCAGACAATTTATAAACTACAATTTTGTACACGGCGAAAATAAACTTTCAAAAGAAACGCTGACAATTATTCCTGATGAACTTTATGGATTTAATGGGATTGGTTTAACCGGTAATACCAAAATGACCTTAACCTCGGAAACTGTGGCGTATCTTCCTTACAGTTTTGTAGGATGCCGTTTTGCCCCTATACTTATGGCGGGCCTTGCAACGCTGGGAGATCCGGCACATCCGATCCTTCAAAGCAGGCTTTACCAGGCCTATTCACTGGGACTTATGATTCGTAATGAAAATTTACTGAGCAGCACCTTTCAGATTTCATTTGGTATGTATCCATTTTTTCCCGAAGGTGGCGGAGTAGTTATGAAATACAATCCCGTAACCAGCTTTACGCTTAGGGTAAGGGTATTTGAGTTTTCAAGGCCCGAATTTGTGAATTACTATTAAAATATTTTTGAAAGGTGTGGCACACAATTAGCGGTTGTGAAGTAAATTATTTAATTAATACTCAACAAAAAAACTATTATGGGAGACGTAAAAAATTTATCGCAGGAAGAAGCGATCGAAAAATTAAAAGTGCTGGCGGAAGATATTAATGTTTGTATGTTCTGTACCGATCTGGGAAGAATTCCTTTCCAGACCAGACCTATGGCTACACAAAAAGTAGATGAGAACGGCAACTTCTGGTTTTTAAGCGCGGCAAGCAGCGACAAAAATGATGAGATCAGACATGAGTCCGATGTACAGTTAATCTATGCAAAAAACTCGGACGCGCACTTTTTATCTGTAAGTGGAAAAGCAACAGTTTCGCGCGACAAAGCTAAAATTGATGAATTATGGACAAAACTGGCGGAAGCCTGGTTCAAGGGAGGAAAAGACGACCCGAATCTGACAGTTGTTTGTGTGAAACCCTCTGAAGCGTATTATTGGGATACTAAAAATGGAAAAATGATTACTCTTTTAAAGATTGCAATTTCTGCGGTATCCGGATTAAAAATAGACGGTGGTGTAGAAGGAAAAATCCGCCTGTAAAATTTACTTCCATAAAAAAAAGGAGACGTATCTAAAAATACATCTCCTTTTTTTATTTGTGTTTTATATTTTTATTCAAAGCATTTGTAGTGTCTTATTCCTTTCTTTTTCTTCCTGTATGCGGTATTTTAAATATTCAATACTTTCATATACAGCATCTGTACACAGAACAATAAAATCTCCACTTTCGGCATTATCGATCGTATATTGAATAGCTTCCATCTCATCAGAAATCACCTTGATGTCTGTGTTATTATTTTCCTGCATGATTCCCTCAGTCAACAGCGTCGTAACTTCTTCTTTTGGTCTGCCACGCAGATCCTTATCGTGACGGATGATCACCTGGTTAAACATTTTACCTGAAAATGCACCAAGACTGTGGATGTCTTCATCTCTTCTATCACCAACACCTGTTATGATTCCTACTTTACGTGAAGCCGGGGTTCTGTCTAAAAATGTTTTGAGTTCTGCAAAACCACCGGTATTATGAGCGTAATCAATCATAAATTCGAAATTTGCGAACTGGAAAATATTCATCCTACCCGGTGTTAATTCAGGTGAAGGAATAAAAGTGAGCAAGGCATTCCTTATATCCTCTATTTTAAAATTCTGGATAATAGCAGCTAAAACGGATGGGAGTATATTTTTGATCATACATTCCGCTTTACCTCTAAGAGTCAGAGGAATATTCTCGATCCTATTGACTCTTATTTTCCATTCTCCTTTGCAAACAGTCAGGTAGCCTTTTTCTATTACTGCCGCCAATCCCCCTTTAGCACAGTGTTCCTTAATGCGTTTGTTATTTGCGTCTGTACTAAAATAGGCAATATTGCAATCCACTTCATCAGACATTTTGTAAACCAGGTCATCGTCGGCATTTAAAATTGCGTACCCTGTGTCAAACGTACTTCTTGGTACCACCGCTTTTACTTTTGCCATTTCCTCAAGGGTTTTAATTCCCTTTAGTCCCAGGTGATCTTCTGAAATATTTGTAACTATAGAAATATCGCAGTGGTCAAATCCTAAGCCTGACCTGAGGAGTCCACCACGTGCGCATTCTAGCACGGCAAAGTCAACAGTAGGGTCGGTAAGAATGGTTGCTGCACTTTGACTTCCAGTACAATCCCCCTGATGCACGAGGTGATCCTGAATATAAATACCATCTGTAGTTGTATACCCCACTTTGTATCCTGCTGTTTTTGCTATATGTGCTGTTAAACGCGTTGTTGTTGTTTTGCCGTTTGTTCCGGTAATTGCAATAATAGGAATACGTGAAGATTTTCCACCGGCCGGAAACAACATATCAATCACAGGTTCAGCAACGTTTCGCGCCTGGCCTTTTGATGGGTTCAGGTGCATCCTGAAACCAGGACAGGCGTTAACTTCTATAACAGCGCCATTGTTATCCAGGTTCAGAGGAAGAGAAATATCCTTTGCAACGATATCAATTCCACAAATATCAAGCTTCATTAGCTTGGCAATACGCTCAGCAATAAATACATTTGTTTGATGCACATTATCGGTAACATCAGTAGAGGTTCCACCGGTACTGAGGTTTGCAGTGTCCTTTAAAAATAAAATCTCACCCAAAGGCAGAACATGGTCTAAAGTAAGACCTTTTCCA
>JAYSYG010000398.1:0-4722 GCA_043716685.1 Sphingobacteriaceae bacterium
AAAATCACACGTGAGCATCCCGAATATTTTGAAGAAGATAAATAAAGAAGGCGAAGTAATTGATGAAGAAACAAATCAAAACCTCAGGTCTATTTTCGAGCATTTATTGAATGAAATAAAAAATGAATAAATGCGCAATTTTACTCCATTTCAGTTCTGCTTAACCCATGAGATCTGTGGCTTTTAATGAATAACCCCGAGGCAGAGCCTCGGTCTATCCTGCCACGAATTGTACTAGTTTTTACTAACAAAATTCATTCGTGTTAATTCGTGAAATTTGTGTCTCAAAATAATGAGTTAACCTCGAAGAAGAGCTTCGGGGAATTCTTTTGATTAAATTTAAGAATAGCCATAAAAATTGTAAATTCCATTTTTGGCTTTTTAGGATAAAAGATTATTTAAGTAACTTCACTCATCCGTTTATCTCCACATCAATGAACAGGAAAGACTTTTTAAAATCACTCGCACTATTACCTTTAGCAGGAACCGCAATGCAATTAAACGATCTAAATAAACTCACAGAAGGTTTTGGTTCAACCGATCAAATGCCGGTCCTCTTTGTCGGACATGGAAATCCGATGAACGCCATTACAGAAAATATGTATAGTAAAAGTTGGGCAGAGATGGGAAAAAAATTACCTGTTCCAAAAGCTATCTTGTGTATTTCTGCACATTGGCTTACAAATGGCACCGCGGTAACCATGACGGATAAACCAAAGACCATTCACGATTTTGGAGGATTTCCCGATGAATTATTTGGAGTGCAATATCCAGCACCCGGCGCGGTGGATTATGCAAAAATGGCCATCGCTTCCGTTTCGTCCACAAAAGTGCATGAAGATTTTGAATGGGGACTTGACCATGGAGCCTGGTCGGTTCTAAAAAATATGTATCCAAAAGCAAATATTCCTGTTTTTCAAATGAGTATTGATTATGGCAAATCACCACAGCACCACTATAATTTAGCGCAGGAACTTGCAACACTTCGCAGCAAAGGTGTTTTAATTGTTGCAA
Organism: Sphingobacteriaceae bacterium; assembly: GCA_043716685.1. Taxonomy (GTDB): domain Bacteria; phylum Bacteroidota; class Bacteroidia; order B-17B0; family Aurantibacillaceae; genus Aurantibacillus. The sequence goes on from JAYSYG010000398.1 coordinate 1,015, forward strand.
GCGGTAATATAGTACACAACCTTGGCATGGTAAGCTGGGGAGATAAAGAAAAGAAATTTGACTGGGCAGTAGAGTTTGATGATATCGTTAAAAAGAGTATTGAAGATAATAACCCTACTCCATTAATTGACTATCAGAAACTTGGGAAACTAGCCACCATGGCTCATCCCACAAACGATCACTATTTACCTTTAATGTACGCGGTTGGCTTAAGATCAAAAACCGATAAATTTGAATTCTTCAATAACTCCTTTGATCTTGGATCGATTAGTATGCGAAGTGTGATTTTTAGTTAATCCTTCATTACAAAACGGCACAAATAATATATCGCGCAAGTAAATTAGTATTCTTTAAAGACAAGGTATTAAATCTCTATCATAACTTTAAAAGTTTGTACATTCTTAGCATCAGAAATTTTTAGAACATAAAGCCGGTGGGGTATGCAAGAATTGAGATGACTTTTTTTATTTAGATATAACAATCTTCTTTGTTACCACACTGTTAGCTCCAATTACCCTTATCAAATAAGTTCCTGCGTAAACGGTTTTCGAATCAAGGTGTGTGATACTTGCGCCTTGGTTTAATATTGTTTTTTGAACTAATATACCTTGCATATCGTACATCTCAACCGATAAATTTTCTCTGTTTAATCCCTTTATTTGTATGGCGATGATATCGTTGGAAGGATTAGGAAAAATATCAAATCCAATTTCCTGATTATTCAAATTTCTAATTCCTACGGTTGTGGTTGTAACATAGGGCGTAGTTGTTTCATTTACAGAAGTAACCTTTCTATCTGCATACACCCCATAAAAAGTAGGCCCTACAACATAAGGATAAGCCGAATTCCAATTCTTATCAACGGTAGTAAAATAACAATAAGTGCCACCTGGATATTCTGGTGTAACACAAAATCTGCCGTTGTGCACATCCAAATTTCACTGGTTTCGCAGAGCTAGAAATCTATCGGATGATCTCAAATTTTAACAAAGCCTACTTCAACTTATTACTCATCTCCACAGCTTTCGTATTGTCGCCCGTTAAAAGATACAATTTGCGTAAAGCAGACATGGTAGACCTGTCATCACTTTTAATAGTTAAAGCGCGTTCCAGGTAAGGAATTGCTTTTTTATAATACTCCTGCGCCTTTGCTTCGTTTTCTTTCTGGTACTTTGCAAGGTCTGTAATTTTTCCTGTTTTACTGTTAGCAATGTAGCCGCCGTAGTTATTGTACATAGCTCCAAGGTTATAAAGTGCATTGTATAAGTATTCCTTGTTGGAAGGATTTAATTCAATCGCTTTTAAATAATTTGTCTCTGCATTCTTAAAGAGTTCTTCAAAATCCTTTGGTTTTTCAATATCCTTTCCGGTGGCTTTATCCTTAGGATTTGCAAGGTTTTCATAGATCTGCCCGGTTATAAAATAGAATAAAGGATTTTTAGGATCTTTATCGATGGAGATTTTAAGGTTGTTAAGTGCTTCTTGTTGTTTTCCTTTTATAAGGAATAAATTTGTTTCCTGCGTTAATAACCCAATATCATCCGGAAAAGATGTCCTTCCTTTTCTCAGGCTTTCCATAGCCGAAGCAGAATCGCCTTTTGCCAGTTGCGCGTTGTAAATCGATTCATAATTGTAAGGAGAAGCTATTTTAGCATCTACCATCTTTTTATTATACTCCAATATTTTATCAGTGTTCTTTGATTTGGCAGCAGAAATACAGGCATTATAAAAATTAGCAGTATCCTTTGTTTTGTAAAGAATAGTATTCATTACGCCTGTTTTATAGAAGTAGTCGGCCGCTTCGTCGTATTTTTTTGCTTTATATTTTCCTGACGCAATATTCCCCGCTTCCATTTTCATTTGCTGCGCAGCAATCGCAAACCTCAATTCATCTTCTTCAAGGGCAGATACCCCCTTTTCAAGTCCCACCTGTATTGTCTCCAGAAATTTCGGATCCAGGTCCTTTATTTTATTTAGCTCCTCAGAAGCTGCCTCAAAATTGGTAAGGGGTATATTGCCATATGCAGTCATTAAACGCTCATTTTTATCTCCAATCGTAGGCTCAAGTCTCTTTTTTTCCTCGTCCAGGTTATATTGAAACAAAGCATAACTAATCCGCAATTTATAGGCATGTGTCTTCGCCTGGTTTTTAGTATCCTCATTTACCAGCGCAAGATCAATTGCTTCTTTGGCCTTATTTAAATAACTGATATCCGGCTTTCCATCCTTAAGGGTTTCTTCATAATCGCTCAGGCCTCTCCAGGCTGTTTGCACCTTGCTTTTTTGAGCTGTAGCAACATTGCAAATAAAAACTATCGCGGTTAAACCTAAAATTCTTTTAATCATATTCTTATTTTAATAATTTTATTTTAATAAAGAGGAGTGAGTAATACCCTGCCCACTGCTACTTATATTTTTCAGCTTTTACAGTATCTCCAAGTCTTAAAGAGATCTGGCGCAGAATTTTTTTTGTGTTTGGGTCCTTATCTTTCGACAGATCATAAGATGCTTCAAAATATACAACTGCTTTTTTAAAATAATCATTCGACTTTGCTTCATACTCTTTTGTTTTTGGATCCTTCATTGGCAAGGCATTTAGTTTGTCATTCCATTCTTTTGCCTGACTGTAATACAAAACGCCAATGTTATAATTGGCCGGCTCAGAGTCAGACCTTAGTTCAAGGGCCTTAAGGTATTCCTTTTCGGCTTCTTCAAATTTACCTGTCTTCCGGTACACATCCGCCAGAACCAAATGCAACAATTCATTATCCGGGGCTATTTCAATTGCTGCTTTTAATTTGTCCTTAAGAACATCCGTTTTCTTGCGGGCCATGTAAATGTCTATTTCTGTTCCTACAAGGCTCATATTCTCTTCAAACATAAGTTTGCCTTTTTCAATGTAAGTTAAGGCTGCTGTTGTATCCTTATCGGTCAAAGAGATCTTAACCATATCCAGGTATATTTTAACATCCTTATATTTCATGTCCATCAATTTACCGGCATATTCAGTCGTTTTTTCCTTGTTCCCGGCAGACTTATACATTTCAAATTTTTCATACATGATCTTTTCCTTTGTAATATTCTGACGTTTCATTCCCTGGTCAAAATCATAAGGCAACGCCTGTTCTAAAAGATCGTAGCAATACAACGCCTTATCGTACTCTTTATTATATGCATAAAAACCTGCTTTACGTTTTGTGGCTGAAGCTGCCATAACAAGATTCCCTTTTACATTGTCATTATTCACGTTATCAATATAAATTTTATCCTTGTCTAACTTAAAACAATTAATATAGGCTTCAAGCGCTTTTTCCTCTGAAGCATTATCAATATCTCTTACTTTTTTAGATGTATCTGCATAAATTGCCTTGTACACATTACCACGCATCATCCACATTTTAGCGCTGCTTTTTGTTGATTCATTTATAGCAGCGGCATCTGCAGATTCCTTTGCTTTTTGATAATCTTTGTTCCTTAAGTAATTGTTCATGTTCTGAATCTGGATACTCTGGGAAAAAGCAAATGAAGTTAACGCGATAAATAAGAGTGTGATGACTTTTTTCATGTGTTGTTTTTAATTTTAAATGAGTTGAAAAAAAACCACTAAGCGCTTAAACTTAGTGGTCTTTTTATTTTAGTTAGTTTGCATTAATTACAATATAGATGCAAAGATTGCTTATTTACATAAATTAATCAATAGAAATTTTC
>JAYSYG010000399.1:0-4722 GCA_043716685.1 Sphingobacteriaceae bacterium
CAGACGTGTGGATAGAGCTTGCAACGCTCATCGAAAAAAATTACACTGCTTATGACGGATTTGTGATTTTGCATGGCAGTGACACAATGAGCTTTACAGCAAGCGCCCTGAGCTTTATGCTGGAAAACTTAAGTAAGCCTGTGGTACTCACCGGTTCCCAGTTGCCCATTGGTATTATAAGAACAGATGGCAAAGAAAACCTGATCACAGCTATTGAAATAGCCGGAACAAAAGAAAAAGGCCAGCCGGTTGTTGCAGAAGTTTGTATTTATTTTGAATATAAGCTGTACCGTGGTAACCGCACATTTAAATACAACAGCGCGCACTTCGATGCGTTTAAATCGCCCAACTACCCTGCTCTGGCGGAAGCAGGTGTAACCATTAACTACAATAAATCCGCATTATTAAAAACGAATCAAAAAAAATTAAAGATCCATACTACCCTCAACAACGATATCGTTGTTCTTAAATTATTCCCGGGCATCAGTAAAAAAGTTACTTCCGCTATGCTGGGAACCAAAGGCATTAAAGCAATTATTTTAGAGACTTTTGGTGCAGGCAATGCTACTACACAGGATTGGTTCATTAAAGAACTGGAAACTGCTATAGCCAAAGGAATTATCATATTAAACATAACCCAGTGCAGCGAAGGACGTGTGATACAAGGCATGTATGAAACGAGTTCACTGCTCAAAAAACTGGGAGTTGTTGGAGGGTCTGACCTTACCTTTGAAAGTGCAGTAACAAAGCTCATGTTCTTGTTGGGACAAAAATTAAAAAACAACGAGATCAAAAAAATGCTCCAGACAAATTTACGGGGCGAACTGAGCATTTAATATCAGCCACCGACAGAATTTATTCCTACTATGGTCAAACTCTTTTTTGTGATCAGGGTAATCAATACATTTATTCATTTTGGCTATATCTATATATTTTTTAGAAGTTATAGCCAATATAAATATTTCATTTTGGCTATAACTATATAATTTTGTACATTTATAGCCAAAAACTACCCATGATCATCATAGGAAGAAAAAAAGAAACAGACATTCTGAATAAAAAACTGATGTCTGCCAAATCAGAATTTGTTGCCTTATACGGAAGGCGCAGGGTGGGAAAAACGTATCTGGTACGCAATCTTTTCGAGGGGAGGTTTACTTTTTGGCTTACGGGACTGGCGCAGGCAAGCTTAGAGCAACAACTTACTAATTTTAATATAACCATAAGGGAGCAAAATCCAAAAAGCGGGTTTAAACAAACTGATAACTGGATGGGGGCCTTTCAACAGATCAGGCGCACTATTGAAAAATCGAAACAAAAGAAAAAAATTATTTTTATAGACGAACTACCCTGGTTTGACACACCTCACTCAGGCTTCATTTCTGCCTTGGAGCATTTCTGGAATAGCTGGGCATCTGCCAGAAAAGACGTTTTATTGATTGTATGCGGCTCTGCGGCCTCATGGATGATTAACAAACTCATTAACAATAAAGGCGGACTACATAACCGTGTCACTCAAAAAATAAGAATAGAACCTTTTACCCTTAAAGAATGTGATGATCTTCTCAGGTATAAAAAAATGACACTGGATCACTACCAGCTCATCCAGCTATATATGGTACTGGGAGGGAATCCTTTCTATTGGGAAGCAGTGGAAAAAGGTCTTAGTGCTTCGCAGAATATTAATAAACTTTGTTTCGATCGGAATGGTCTGCTTTCGAATGAGTTTAATAATTTATTTAAATCTTTATTCGCAAAAGCTGAACGCCATGAGGCCATTGTCAACGCTTTGGCAAAAAAAAACAAAGGGCTTACGCGTGAAGAAATCAGCAGGGAAAGTAAACTGGCAAACGGAGGCGGCCTTACCCGCTTATTAAACGAATTGGAAGAAAGTGGATTCATCAGGCGCTACATACCTTTTGGTAAAATATCCCGGAACAGCCTTTACCAGCTCTGCGACTTTTTTTCTTTATTTCATATCAAATTTCTAAAGGGACAAAAAACATTTGATAAAAACCACTGGCTGAGAATGATTGATAATCCAAAGCACAGGGCCTGGAGTGGATACGCTTTTGAGCAGGTTTGTCTCACGCATATACCCCAAATTAAAAAAGCCCTTGGCATAAGTGGCGTGGAAACAGCAACATCTTCGTGGAAGAGTAAAAAAACAAAAGACGGGGCGCAAATTGACCTGGTTATCGACCGCAGGGATGGTGTTATTAATTTATGTGAAATGAAGTTTTCTATTAATTCTTTTACTATTGATAAAAAGCACGATGCTGAACTACGCAATAAAGTGGGTACATTTAAAAGCGAAACACAAACAAGAAAATCCGTATTTCTCACCACGGTTACAACTTTCGGCCTACAGCCTAATGCTTACTCGGGCAATGTACAAAGCGATTTAAATATGGATGCTTTATTTGAATAAGCGAACAACGAAAAATAACCAATCTTTGTAAGGAGAATACTGGTTAAAAATGTTAAAAAGTAAAATAGTTCTTTCTATAAAATAACTATTCTACTTTATTTAAAGCCCTTATCTTTAAGGTTTACTAATTCATATTAAATAGCCATGTTTGCAAAACCCAAACGTTTATGAACTCAAGATGGTATACTATATGACAATTAAAAATGATAACACTTAAATATGAAACACCCATCATTCTCAAAAAAAACAATGAAATGATGATGGGTATTCCAAATGACAACTAAAAAACAATAACATCAACAAATGAAAATCTGCACTACCATTCTTGAAACCATTGGTAATACGCCAATGGTGAAAATAAATAGAATTACAAAAGATCTGCCATGCGATGTTTACGCTAAGGTAGAAACCTTTAATCCCGGCAATTCCATTAAGGATCGTATGGCTCTTAAAATGGTGGAGGATGCAGAAAAGGACGGGCGGCTAAAGCCAGGTGGAACAATTATTGAAGGCACCAGCGGTAATACCGGAATGGGGCTGGCTATTGCAGCGGTAATAAAAGGATACAAATGTATTTTCACAACTACAGATAAACAAAGTAAGGAGAAAGTAGATGCCTTGCGCGCTTTTGGCGCAGAGGTAATCGTGTGTCCTACCGATGTGGATCCGGAAGATCCGCGTTCTTATTATTCGGTATCATCACGGTTGGTAAACGAAATCCCTAATGCCTGGAAACCGAACCAATACGACAATCTCAGCAACAGCCAGGCACATTACGAACAAACCGGACCGGAGATCTGGGATCAGACAGACGGAAAGATCACGCATCTTGTTGTGGGTGTAGGAACCGGTGGAACGATCTGCGGAACTGGAAAATACTTAAAAGAAAAAAATCCGAATATTAAAATACTTGGAATTGATACCTATGGCTCGGTATTTAAAAAATACAAAGAAACAGGGATCTTTGATAAAAATGAAATTTACTCTTACATCACAGAAGGTATTGGAGAAGACTTTTTACCTGCAAACGTTGATTTTAATGTGATCGATCATTTTGAAAAGGTAACGGATAAAGATGCAGCCGTTATGACGCGCCGCATTCCACGTGAAGAAGGGATCTTTGCAGGGAATAGCGCAGGATCTGCAATGGCAGGCTTACTGCAAATGAAAAACATGTTTAAAAAAGGAGATGTGGTTGTAGTGATCTTTCATGATCATGGTACACGTTACCTCGGAAAAATGTTTAATGACGACTGGATGCGTGAACGCCATTTTCTTGAAATAACCAAACCAAAAGCAATTGACCTTGTTGCTAACCATAAGAACCAGAAATTACTTACCATTGACGTAAACGCCAGTGTTAACGAGGCTTTGGAGATCTTAAACACATATAACATCTCGCAAATTCCGGTAACCGAGAAAGGGAATTTTGTTGGCTCTTTAAACGAAAGTTATCTGTTTACACGGTTGATGGAGAACATCGACATGAAAAATAAGCCTGTTAAGATGTTAATGCAATCTGCCTTTCCCGTGGTAGGAGAAAAAGCACCGATTGAAGAAGTAAGCAAGTTAATCACAAAGGATAATAATGCGGTTTTATTACGCGACCTTGGCGGCAATATGCACATTATTACCAAGCATGATATTATTGAGGCTGTAGCTAAAATGGGCTAGTTATGGCCATTTTTTTTGGATTTTGTATTACCTACTCTTCACCTTCTTAATTTTACCATACCCATCTTCGATATAGCTGTTTTTTGAATTAACCACTACTGGAACACTTGCAGGATGCGGGAGTGTAAAAAACTGTACTTCATTTGTTGGATAGATATAAAATTTATTGCCTCCCTGTTCTACTTCGATAGCTGTTGTAAAATAAGGTCCTACTTCCTCAAATTGAAAAATGAGCTGATCTTTCTCCAGTTCAAAATCATAATCAAAATTCCAGAGTAAACGCGGTGAGCTTCGGTGATACAGATATTGGTCGAAAAAATAATCCAGGTTCTTTCCGGTCATTTTATTTACCAGTGCTATGAATGCTTTGGTATCAGTTATTTTATAGCAATTATTGCTGAAAAAGGTTTTCAGAATGGAAAAGAAAAGTGAGTCGTTATTAATATCGTTTCTTAAAGTGTGTAGCATGGCAGCACCCTTCCCATAAGGATCGCCGTCTTTGTAATTCCAGTAATACACACCAGGAGGGCCTATTACGGGTTTCCGGTTCATGACAAACAGGTACATTAAATTCATATAATCAAGATATGCCTTGTATCCCTTTGTTTTTTCCACAT
>JAYSYG010000400.1:0-4721 GCA_043716685.1 Sphingobacteriaceae bacterium
TAAATACAATTTTCCCCTTTTCTAAAGCTATTTCATCCGACTCATTTTTTTGAGTTTCCTGAAGCCTGTCCAATCCTTCAACAACGGGAAATATCAGGGAAGGATTTAAGAATTCTCCAACCTTATCAGGCCTTGAGACATACCGGATGATTCCATTTTTATCTACCAGAAAAGAAGCCGGTAAAGGAATACCTTCGTCATATTTCTCAGCGAAATCATTATCGTATTCCTTTAGCTGAACACCATAGATCATCGCGGTTTTCTGTCCCTCATCCGAAAGTACTTTAAAATCAAGTCCCAGTTTTTCAACCATGCCTCTGTTCACACCAACCGGATCTGGCCCTATAGCCATAACCAATACATTTTTGGATTTAAATCTATCGTTATTTTTTTCGTAGGTACGCAGCATCATGTGACAACCGGGACACCAGTCGCCGCGTACAAAAATTAATAAAATATGGCGTTTGTCTTTATAATCTGATAATTTGACGAGTTGCCCATCCTGGTCTGGCAATGCAAATTCATTCGCTTCTTTACCGATCTGCACGCGGTAACCCCCACGTGCGTTTTTAAGTAATTGATTTTTATCTTTAATTGTACCCCAGGTAAACACTGTGTCAAACACGAGTATTGGTAGTGGAAAGACATACCCTCTCCAATCGTGATTATATAAAAGATTAGAAACCAGGTAGGTTGCAAATCCCAGCAAAAGAAGAAGAGGCTCAAACCAGCTGTAAGACGTATAGGAAAAAATCCTAAAAAAAGCGATCCTGCCCATAGCCGCAAAGGCTAATAATAGGAGTGAAAAAGTTGTAAGCGGAAAATTCTCATTCGGAATATCAACCGACAAGCCAAGTACAAGAGCAGATGCAACGATCATTGTAAACTGAAAAGAACTCGTATATATCGGAAGCTCTTTAATAGCAGCAAAAAAAGCCAGTAAGCACAGTATAGCGGCAATTACTGAATAGCCCAGGGTAAGACAAGTTATGGCTGCAAGAGTAAGAACTGCTGCTAAGGTGGTAGCCTTATGAATTTTCCTCATAATTGTTAGTCAAATATAAGAAAAACAGGTTAATAGTGTTGTCTTGTTTCCGTCAATACGGTTAAACAAAAAAAATCCCCTCAGCTTTCACTAAAGGGATTTTTAAATCTATTATTTATTCGAATCTTCTTACTTCACTTCTTCAAAATCAACATCTGTTACATTCTCAGTGTTGCCACCTTGTTTGTTTTGTTCAGCACCTGCATTTTGTTCTGCGTGAGGAGTTCCATCCTGGTTAGGTTGTTGCTGCGCTTTATACATATCTTCGCTTGCGGCGCTCCATGCTGTGTTTAACGCTTCCAAAGCAGAGGTTATTTTTGCTATGTCTTTTGCTCCGTGTGCAGTTTTTAACTCTGCTAAAGCATTTTCAATAGTTGTTTTTTTCTCTGCAGGAATTTTATCTCCATATTCTTTCAACTGTTTTTCTGTCTGGAAGATGCTGGTATCCGCTTCGTTTAGTTTCTCTACTTCTTCTTTTGCTTTTTTATCTGCATCAGCATTCACCTCCGCCTCACGTTTCATGCGGTCAATCTCTTCCTGGCTCAATCCACTCTTCGCTTCAATACGAATGTTGTGTGATTTTCCGGTAGCTTTATCTTTTGCGCTTACGTTTAAGATACCGTTTGCATCAATGTCTAAAGTCACTTCAATTTGAGGCACTCCCCGTTGTGCTGGAGGAATTCCATCAAGGTTAAATTCACCTAACTTACGGTTATCTTTGGCCATCGGACGCTCACCCTGGAACACCACGATCTGCACCGAAGGCTGATTGTCTGCCGCAGTACTAAAATCCTGAGATTTTTTGGTTGGGATAGTTGTATTCGACTCAATTAATTTTGTGAATACTCCACCCATGGTTTCAATACCCAAAGACAAAGGAGTAACGTCCAACAACAACACATCCTTCACTTCACCGGTTAATACACCACCCTGGATTGCTGCACCTAATGCAACAACCTCATCCGGGTTTACACTTTTGTTTGGCGCTTTTCCGAAAAATTTCTCAACCGCAGCTTGTATAGCAGGGATCCGTGTAGAACCTCCAACTAAAATGATCTCATTGATATCTTTGGTTTCCAAACCAGCATTTTTTAATGCCGACTTACAAGGTGCAATCGTACGTTGAATCAGGCTATCTGCCAATTGTTCGAATTTTGCGCGGGTTAAGGTTTTAACCAAATGTTTTGGCATTCCATTCACTGGCATAATGTAAGGAAGGTTGATCTCAGTACTCGTCGTATTTGATAATTCTACTTTCGCTTTTTCTGCACCTTCTTTCAAACGCTGCAACGCCATGGCGTCTTTACGCAGATCCAATCCTTCTTCTTTTAAAAATTCATCAGCCAACCAATCAATAATTACCTGGTCAAAATCATCACCGCCTAAGTGCGTATCACCATCTGTACTTTTTACCTCAAACACACCATCACCTAATTCTAAAACGGAAACGTCATGTGTACCACCACCACAATCGAACACCACAATTTTCATGTCCTGATTCTTTTTGTCCATGCCATAAGCAAGGGCTGCTGCCGTTGGTTCGTTAATAATACGTTTAACTTTTAGACCTGCAATTTCACCAGCTTCCTTAGTAGCCTGGCGCTGTGCATCGTTAAAATAAGCAGGAACTGTAATAACAGCTTCTGTTACTTCCATGCCCAAGTAGTCTTCGGCTGTTTTTTTCATTTTTTGTAAAATGATAGCTGAAATTTCTTGTGGTGTGTATTTGCGGTCATCGATCTGAACACGCGGGGTATTATTATCTCCTTTAACAACAGAGTAAGGTACACGTTTTACTTCTTCTGTAACCTCATCGTAAGTATGTCCCATAAAACGTTTAATTGAATAAACTGTTTTTGTTGGATTTGTGATTGCCTGGCGTTTTGCAGGATCACCCACTTTACGTTCTCCACCTTCAACAAATGCAACCACTGAAGGGGTAGTACGTTTTCCTTCATTGTTGGCAATAACCACAGGTTCGTTACCCTCCATAACTGAAACACAGCTATTTGTGGTTCCCAAATCTATTCCTATTATTTTTCCCATTTTATTATGTATTATAAATTACTATTAATTTCTGCTAAAGGACCTCAATAAATATGCCAAATGGGCCATATAATAAAATTATGACAGACTGTCATTTTAACACTAAAAAGAAGGGATAAATTGGCCTGAAAAGAGAAATCTTACCGAGTTTTTGGCAGCTATTTACAGCCTTTTAAGGTAAGGCTTGACGTATAAAATTTATATTTACAAGTACTCGGATTATCAGAAAAAGTGCTTACAAATGTGGTAGATATACTTTTTGACATAGTAAATGTAGTCCGGAATGTAAAAATACCCAATGCCTTTCCGTCTTTAAAATTGGAATACAGTGGTTTGTTCTGGTTAATACTTAAAGAAGGGCTTGCATATTGCAGATAATCAAGATAGTCCTGGGTAGAACTGTTAATAACATACTCAATTTTATACATTTTCCGGCCAAGGATATCGTTGCTCAATCCTGATTTGGACATACCTACCCCCGCAGAGTTAAATACGTCGGCTCCTCTGAAGCTGATCAATATTTCGGTTTTTGTCTTTTTTTCTATATTCTCACTTGTGTAATCTACATAATTATATGTTTTACTGCCATCATACAAAGAGTCATAAAAATGCATTCTTAGAATTATCTTATAAACAGCCCCTTCATTAGGTGTAAACCTTACATTATAAGGGTATTTAGGGTACTGTACAGAATAATCAATGTAAAGATTGGGATCGGTTGTGGCTGGATAAGGATAAAAAGGAGGGCTGAAAATGAGAGCGGATTGTGCTTGTGAGATCTTAGAAATTGCAATTGTTGTTGCAGTAAAAACATTACCGGTATGATTGTTTGTAACCACCAGCGTATAGATTCCCGAGGTTTCAAGTTTGGTTGGAGTTACATAGACTCTTTGCTCAGAATTAAAAGTTCCCTCTGCGGTGTGGATAACAGCTTCTGAAAATGTTATAATAGCCGGATTAACAGAATGTTTTAATATCACAGTTATTTCATCTGCCTTGTAATTGATCGAATCTGACACTTTTGCCATCTGGTTCGCATCTGTTTCCCCCAGGAATACTTTATTAATGCGGATCATCTGCACATCTTCATCAGGATTAAGAACAGCATAAATACTTGGGTACTCTTTATAAGGCGCATTCAATTTGAGATCATTTTTACACGAAGAAAAAACAAGCACCGCAAAAAAGGCCAGGATCAAACTATTCTTAATTGATTTCATATTTATTTGTTAGTCAAAGATACTGCAATTTTCGACCCATTAAAGTTCTTTTACGGCAGATTGCAGTTTTTTATATAAAGTACCAAATCCTTTATATAAGTGGTCAGAAAAGGTCCTTTCGTGAAAGACACTTATGAAAAGTCCGTTTACTTTTTTAATTTCTTTGGCAATCGTTAACATTTCCTCGTATGCCGGTTCAGCTGGAATGTTTTCATACACTGTATACACCCCGTCCATTACACAGAATGGGACAAAAAGTAAAGTAGAGATTTTTTCTGAATTAAAATCATAATAATAAAAAGGATGCGAAGTACCCGCCCTGAAACCAGGAGCGGAGGCAAAACCCATCGAAAAATCGGCCTCAAAGCCTTGCTCCAGTAATAATGCCGGTGTTGTGCGAATATTAAACC
>JAYSYG010000005.1:0-2623 GCA_043716685.1 Sphingobacteriaceae bacterium
CCCTGGTCGAAACGCAAGCATACGGTAAATGAAATTATTTATGAACTGGAAGAAAAAGCGAAAGCGATACCCGGTGCTACTATTGAATTCTTCGATCCACCAGCTGTGCCTGGATTCGGAGCAGCAGGCGGATTTGCATTGCAATTATTGGATAAGACTAATAGTGGCGATTACAACCAGCTTGAAAAAGTGAAAAATGATTTTATGCGCGACCTGAGTAAACGCAAAGAACTTAGCGGTCTATTTACATTTTTTAGCGCCAATTATCCTCAGTATGAAATTGAAATAGACAACGAGCTGGCGATGCAAAAAGGTGTAACTATCGGCAACGCCATGAACACGCTTTCTATTTTTGTCGGAAGTACCTATGAGCTTGGTTTTATTAAATACCAGCGCTTTTTTAAAGTGTTTGTTCAGGCCGCGCCGGAATACAGGAGGCTTCCGACAGACATTATGAACCTGTACGTAAAAAATAACCGGGATGAAATGGTTCCTTTCTCGGCCTTTATGAGAATTAAAAAGAAACAGGGGGCTAACGAAATTAACCGGTACAACATGTACAACACCGCCGGTATCAGGGGTGCACCGGCAAAAGGGTATAGCAGTGGTGAAGCTATTAAAGCGGTGCAGGAAGTAGCTTCAAAAACACTACCTTATGGGTTTGACATAGACTGGGCTGCACTTTCATACGATGAAACACGACGTGGAAACGAAGCCATCTATATCTTCATTATTGTTTTGGTTTTCGTTTATTTTGTTCTTGCTGCACAGTACGAGAGTTTTATCATTCCATTAGCTGTAGTTTTCTCTTTACCAGCGGGGGTCTTCGGGTCTTTCCTGATGATAAAGGGCATGGGCCTGGCAAACGATATTTACGCGCAGGTGGGATTGGTGATGCTCGTTGGTTTGTTAGGAAAGAATGCTGTGTTGATCGTAGAGTTCGCGGTTCAAAAACAAAAGCAGGGCTTTACCGTTCTTGAAGCTGCTATAGAGGGCGCCAAAGTGCGTTTCAGGCCAATCCTAATGACATCCTTCGCGTTTATTGCAGGGTTAATCCCACTTGTTTTCGCACACGGGGCCGGCGCTCTTGGTAATCGCACCATTGGTTCATCATCACTCGGAGGCATGCTTTTTGGAACTATTTTCGGTGTTATAATTGTTCCCGGCTTGTACTACATTTTCGGCGGCCTTGCACAAGGACGAAAATTAATTAAAAATGAAGATGAAGGTTCTTTAACTGAAGATCTTGTGCATCAAATAGATAATTTTCCACAAACAGAAGAAAATGAAGGTCATGCGAAATAAAAGAATAATAAATTTTTTAGGGATTACACTCGTTGCCCTGCTCTATACAGCTTGCAGCGTTCCATTTTTTGGTCGTAAAACAGAAAATAAAACTGTTCCTGCAAATTATAGCGGTTCGCAGGACACCAGTAATATGGCAAAAGTAAAATGGAAGGATTTTTTTAGTGATCCAAATCTTAAAGCGCTCATTGATACTGCTCTGAAAAACAATCAGGAGTTGAATATTGTTTTACAGGAAATGAATATTGCTAAAAACGAGGTAAGAGGCAGAAAAGGAGCATACCTTCCGTTTGTAGGGATAGGGCCTGGAGTCGGTATTGAAAAAACCCCGAGGTACACCCGAAATGGAGCTGTTGATGCTACCACTGACATATTACCTGGAAAACCAATGCCCGATCCATTATCCAATTATTTCCTGGGAGTGAATGTTTCCTGGGAGCTGGACATATGGAAAAAGTTGCGTAATTCTAGAAAATCGGCAATTTACAGGTACTTGTCAAGCACGGATGGAAAAAATTTCAGGGTGACTCACCTTGTTGCTGAAATCGCGAATTCGTATTACGAATTAATGGCATTGGACAATCAACTGGACATTTTAAAAAAGAACATCGAGATTCAACAAAACGCTCTTGAAATTGTAAAGTTGGAAAAACAGGCCGCCAAAGTTACGGAGTTAGCGGTACGAAGATTTGAAGCCGAGGTATTCAAAAATCAAAGTCGTCAGTTTTACATCATGCAGCAGATCACTGAAACCGAGAACAGGATCAATTTCCTGGTTGGGAGATTTCCGCAAACAGTTTCCAGAAATTCTCAGGGCTTCCCGGGGTTAGTTCCTGACACGATACACGCAGGCATTCCATCCCAACTTTTAGAGAATCGTCCGGACATTAAACAAGCGGAGCGAGATTTGGTAGCCGCCAAGCTGGATGTAAAAGTAGCCAAAGCCGCATTTTATCCTTCTTTACTGATCACGGCTGGCGCAGGCTATGCGGCGTTCAATGTGCAGCATTTAATACAGACACCTCAATCACTGCTGTACTCTTTGGCGGGAGAATTGGTTGCACCGTTGATTAACAGAAATGCAATAAAGGCAAATTACTATTCTGCAAACTCAAGACAGATACAAGCGGTTTACAATTATGAGCGTACTATTCTGAAAGCTTACATTGAAGTTGTCAATCAATTATCAAATATCAGTAATCTGGAAAAAAGTTACGATCTGAAAGCAAAGCAGGTGCAGGCGCTTACTCAGTCGATTGATATTTCGACCAGCCTTTTTAAATCTGCCAGGGCCGACTATATGGAGGTATTGTTGACC
>JAYSYG010000041.1:0-2488 GCA_043716685.1 Sphingobacteriaceae bacterium
CGGTATGCTTATTTTCTGGATCAATTATATTGCCTGGTTTACAGTTATTTACCAGTTTTCTGCGACTATTTTCAGGCCTCTGATCACCTGCCTGACTCTCGCTCTTTCCGGGTGGTTCTGCATACGTTACCATCCTTTTATGAAAAAAACATTTGGTATGATGAGGATTCTTAAAAACGGACCCCTCAGAGAAAAATTAGGCAGGGACCGTGAAAAATTAGTATCTTTAATTAACAAATTTTAAAGTGTCATCCTTACACCACGGCACACATTTTGCGTATTACTGGTATGAAAATGAATAGAACCATAGTACTTGCCGGCAGCGTTCTCGCAATTGCCGCTTTATGTTCCGCTAATTTTAACCCTAAGACTCAACAGCTCAGTGAAGTTGTTTCAAATACCTCTCCCGACTATCTTCCTGAGAGGAAAAATATTGCTTTTAAAGAAGGAGAGATCCTCACTTACCGTATGCATTATGGCTTGCTTAACGCCGGCGGGGCTGTATTGGAAGTTAAACCTGAAATCCTTAATATAAGCGGTCGCCAGGTTTACCACATTGTTGGTACAGGTTTTACGACGGGTTCTGCAGACTGGTTTTTTAAAGTCCGCGACCGCTATGAAACGTATATGGACAAAGATGCATTATTGCCATGGATGTTTGTAAGACGGGTAGACGAAGATGGTTTTAAATTCAGTCAGGACTATATGTTTAACCACTATACAAAAAAAGTAGATGTGGGAGACAATCAGAAATTTGACTTTCCCGCCGGCGTGCAGGATATGGTTAGTGCCTTTTACTATGCACGAAACCTTGATCTAAGCAATGCCAAACCAGGCGATACCTATACCCTGAATTGTTTTTTGGATAAAGAAATATGGCCCCTGAAAATTAAATTTATAGAAAAAGAAGTCATCCAGACCGATATCGGGAAATACCGTTGTTTAAAATTCAGACCTATTGTTCAAAAAGGACGCGTGTTTAAAAAAGAAGAAGACCTGAATGTCTGGATCAGCGATGATAACAACCATATTGTGATGCGTGCCAAAGCAGATATTATCATTGGCAGCGTGAAGATGGATATTACAGGCGTGAAAAACCTTGCGAACGCCACGAGTAGGGTCAATTAAACTTAGTTTTATAACAACCGTTTTAAAACCTCACCAAACCTAAACATGTCTTCAAAAGAATTATATAATGGAATTGCGGCACAACGGATGACGTTAGGTTCTCTCCAGTCAGGTATCACACCATTTTCAATAAGGGCGTTATAAAGTTTCTTTCCATACCCATTTGCCACAATTGAGAGCTGGCAACCACGGTTTTCCTTTGGCGTAATAATATGTAAACAGTTGTTTTTTTGAACACTAATGTCGTTTACAATGCATTCCAGATAAGAAACGAGATCGCGGCTTTTTTCGATCAAAGCATCCATACCTACCTCATCAAAAATATCAAGACTGGCTCTGCAGGCTGCCATACTAAATACCGGCGCATTGCTTAATTGCCAGCGTTCTGCAGTTTGAATGGGAATAAAGGTGCTGTCCATTAAAAACCGTGTTTTTTTGTCATGGCCCCACCAACCTGCAAACAAAGGCAGTGCCGTGTTGCTTAAATGTTTTTCATGAACAAAAGCACCTGCTACACCACCCGGACCACTGTTTAAATATTTATAACTACACCAGGCAGCAAAATCAACATTCCAGTCGTGTAATTGTAATTTAATATTTCCCGCGCCGTGCGCCAAATCAAAGCCTACAAGCGCACCTGCCTTATGGCCGGCTTCTGTGATCGCTTTCATATCGAAAACCTGCCCGGTAAAATAGTTTACGCCACCAATCATTATGATAGCAAGAGAATCCTTATTTTTTTCAATGGCTGCAAAAACATCCTCTTCACGAATATGGTACTCTCCTTCTCTTGGTTCAACTTCTACCAAAGCATCCTCAATAGAATACCCGTGAAATTTCGCCTGCGATTGTAAGACATACTGATCACTCGGAAAGGCCTTTGCTTCGCATAAAATTTTGAAGCGTGTTTTTGTCGGGCGATAAAAAGAAACCAGGAGCAAATGT
The DNA here is from genome assembly GCA_043716685.1 of Sphingobacteriaceae bacterium. GTDB lineage: Bacteria > Bacteroidota > Bacteroidia > B-17B0 > Aurantibacillaceae > Aurantibacillus. The sequence goes on from JAYSYG010000041.1 coordinate 2,074, forward strand.
AAATTCACGGTCAATTGGTTCATCATCACCGTTTCTTTGGGAAGCGCCCCGACAATTTTTGCCATTTTATCAGTGAGAAGTTCGTGATAAGACAACCACGGATTTTTTGCCAGAAAATGTCCCTCTACGCCAAACTTCGCCCAGTCATTAAGTTCCTGCTGCAAATAACTTTGGGTCGTTTTAGGTTGAAGGCCTAAAGAGTTTCCTGTAAAATAAACAACATCCTTTCCTTCGTGTTGAGGAATTAAAAAACGACCCCGGTAGTCTTTTAGCTTGTCTTTCCTATCTAACTCTTTCGCAAAATCCAGCGTGTTTTGAAAATTTGCTTTTATATTGCTTAACTGTGACATGAATAAATTTTATGAGGCATAAAAGTAGACATAAAGCCACTTGATAACAAAACATTCGTTTTTTA
>JAYSYG010000401.1:0-4711 GCA_043716685.1 Sphingobacteriaceae bacterium
CCCGGGCTGATTGGAATTTATACGAACCTAATGACAAAAATATCGGTTCTCAAAATTATTGAGTTTATTAAAGGAAAATCCGAATTAAAGGAATGCAAAATAATTTTAGGTGGACCTGAAATACGTTATAACGCCGAAAATTATTTAAGATCGGGCGCCGATATTTTGGTTGTAGGTGAAGGCGAACAAACGTTTTTTGAACTCTGCGACGGGTATATCAAAACCGGGAGCATATCCATTGAAGTGGAAGGCACGGCTTATTTGCAGGAGGGTAATGTAATATTTACGAAAGAGCGGACTTTAATAAAGGATATTAATGTTTTACCCATGCCCGCAAGAAAAAACATCGACCTTTCGCTCTATGGAAATGCGTGGAAAGAGCGTCACGGTTACAGCATGTATTCAGTAAGCACCATGCGAGGTTGCCCGTATACCTGCAAGTGGTGCAGCAGGGCCGTGTATGGTGGAACCTATCGCAGGCGCAGCGCAAAGTTAGTTGTAGATGAAATGGAATACCTGAAGGTAAATTATAATCCGGACAGGATCTGGTTTGTGGATGATGTATTTACGATCAACCATAAATGGCTCAGGGAATTCAGGGATGAACTTTTAGCGCGTAAGATTGTTATACCTTATGAAATAATAACACGTGCCGACAGAATGAACGAAGAGGTAATCCAGGTCTTAAAAGAAACAGGCTGTTTCCGCGTTTGGATCGGGGCAGAAAGTGGCTCTCAGAAAATTATTGATGCGATGGACCGCAGGGTGGATGTTGAAATGGTACGCGACATGATCATTAAAACAAAACAAGCAGGCATTGAAGCCGGCACATTTATCATGTTAGGCTACCCGGGTGAAAAGCGTTCGGATATTAAGGAAACAATTAAACATCTGCGCCTCTCCGACCCAAGTTTTTATACCATAACCATCGCCTATCCAATAACCGGAACGCCCCTGTACAACGAGGTAAACGACTCTCTCCAATCGGAAGGGTCATGGGACAAAAGGACAGACAGGGAATACGACTTTAAAAGAAAACATACAAAACAATTTTACCAACACGCCATTGATTGGGTATATAATGAAGTAAATTTTAATAAAACGAATAAGCTGGTACATAAAATTAAATTTAAATCCCGCTCCTTCCTTGCCCAGGCAATGATGTTTATCAGCTAATGTAAAGATTTGTACTATAATGTTCGGCGACACAGATCTAAAATATGAATTAAGTCTCTTGCGGGAAAAGACACGTAAAGGTGACGATAACCTTGTATCTGAGGCAAAAAAGATCTTAAAGCAGGATTTGTTTGCCGATGGAAAAATTCTTGAAAACCTTAAGCTGTACCGCACATCTTTTGAAGTTCCTGATGAGAAAAACCTTGATGCTTCAGAGATCTTTACACTTGCTGAGATCAAAAAAATTGCCGTTTTGTACCGGCTCAAATTCCTGGAAGGTAATTTATATAAACCAGAAATTCCCTACGAAGCCACGCTAAAAATAGAGTACCTTAATAGTAAATTTCAAAAGGAAATAAGGGAGTTTAAAATACTATCTACTTATGATAATTTTATAAAAAAGGATGCAGGAAGTTGCGCACTGTTATTCGTAAAAACGAATTATGAGAATTATTTTCTTGTTCACACTTGGGGTAAAGCATTAAGGGAGCAACGAAAATTACTATTTTTACCCTTGCGCACCTTTGAAAATCTCGTGGTAACTGTAGCTATGGTCACGTTTATTATAGTAGTCTCCTTACCAACACGTTTAATTACGCTCGACCACAAAGCAGAGTACTGGAGTGGTTATAGGGCCGCTGCTTTTTTTCATATCTTAATTTTTAATTTCGGTGTAACGGTCTATTTTACTTTTGCCTTCGCCAAAAATTTCAGCAGCGCGGTTTGGAACCGGTATAAGGATTTTTAAGTGAGCATTTAGCCAGGTATTTAACGAATTAGCCAGATGGTTCGTGTAAATAAGTGGAATTCGCGGCTGGTTAAATCCCGTCCCCCATTATTTTCACGGTCACATTATTAAGATTATCATTAAGTCTTAGTTGGCAAGAGAGGCGTGATGTCGGGGTAATATTAGGAAGCGTATCCAGCATGGCCCATTCGTCGTTGCTTATTTCAGAAAGAGAATCAAATCCCGAAACAACTTCCACGTGGCAAGTGGCACATAGCGCCATACCCCCGCAGGTTGCTAAAATATCGTAGTCGTTACCTTTTAAAAACTCCATCAGGCTTAAGCCCATGTCTGTCGGCGCCTCAAGAGTGGTAATAGAAGTATCCGGATTTTGAATGTTAATTTTTATATCTTTCATAATGTAGAGTGTAAATTTCAGTAATAACACGGATCAAAACAAATTTTACTTTATGCAGAAGCAAGCCACAGATTTCAAAAATAATAATGTATCAGACTCAAGATTGATCAATCTGTGGAATCAGCGTAATCTGTGGCTAAAAATAGGAGGTTATCTTTTCTCCTCACACAATTCCACTAAAACCCCATTTGTAGATCTGGGATGTAAAAAACAGATCCGCTTATTATCAGCACCATCCTTAGGCTGCTGGTTTATCAATTCAAAGCCCTCTGTTTTCAGACGCTCCATTTCCTTCTCAATATCATCAACAGCATAGGCAATGTGATGAATACCTTCTCCCTTTTTTTCAATGAATTTGGCAATGCTGCTGTTTTCGTTTGTTGCTGCTACCAGCTCAATTTTTGTTTCTCCCAGCATAAAAAAAGACGTACTCACTCCCTCGCTCTCCACAGCTTCAATTTTATAATGTTCTTTACCGAAAAGTTTTTTAAAAAGAATGTTACTGTCTTCAATATTCTTAACGGCAATTCCAATATGTTCTATTTTCTGTATCATACTTATTTTTTAGCGTATTTAAAAAATTCTTTTTCGCTTATTTTTTCAAAAGCTTTATCGTCCGGCAACAAAGTTAATTCATTAAATGAACTTAGTAGTTTTGTTTTAATGCTTTTGTAAAAGGATAGGTTTTTTGTGAAAGCTCCTTGCACCTTTACTTCTTCGAGTTGTTTTGTACTGTCAAAATCGGAGCCACTACTATAATAAATGGTTAATTCTTGTGCAGGCAAACCGGATATTTTTCCCGAAAAATTATTATCGATGTAAATACAGTTAATGAACTCTTTTTTAGCAAACAGGCAAACAACTACTTCTTCTCCTGTTTTATTTTTAACGACAAGTGTATTTTTATAACGGGCATCTGTTTTCGCAATGCCAAAAACGGATGAATAAGGATTATCGCCGGGCTTAAGCGTTTCTATGGCAGGTGTAGCTATAATGTTTTCAGTTGCGGATCTTATCAGGCCCGAATTAATGACTTCATTCCTGTCGCGGGTTGCCAAATTCATAATCAGTAAGAATAAAATGACGGCTAGCGGAGTGGCCAATACTATGTACTTAAATTCATTGTAGTTTTTTTTAGCCTTAGCTTCTGCCATATACGCCGATGTTTGTTTGGCATACTTTTTAATGTGCTCGTTATAATATTGCCTGCGCTTAAGTTCCCGTTCATCGGCTTTCCAGTTTTTTCCCGGCGGTTTCGGCTTGTTTTCGTAATGTGACTGAGACTGATGGTAATGTAATTTATAATCATAAGTGGCTTTCAGAACAGGATCAGAAAGTGTTTCATAGGCCTTCAGTATTTTTGTAAAATGTTCAATGCCTTCCGGATTTTTATCGGGATGATAGAGTTTGGCCAGGTTCCTGAAAGAGGCTTTTATCTCCATAATTCCGGCACCTGCGGTTAAGCCCAATATTTCGTAGTAATTGATCAAAGATTGTGTAAGCCGGACGAATATACGGGTCCGGTAACCGTAATAAATTTATTAAATTTTTTAGAGCCTGGTTAAAATTTATATTTTAGAATTGTTATCTCGTATTTTTAGCCGAAACGAGGCTCCCGATAGCTATCGGGATTGCAGTCGAAATCGGGTATATTCGGCGAAAAAATTAACAGGGCAAACACCCTGTGTGGTGTTTGAGCCAGTATGTGTGAAAGAGGCAAAAAGACGTATAACAAAATAATTATATAAAATTTAAACAGGCTCTTAGCATGAAGATCTATAATTTAATGCAAACGTTTTTGGGCTCCGTGAAAAAATCAAGGGCCTCAAAACCACCTTCACGGCCCACACCACTGGCTTTTACACCGCCAAACGGCGTGCGCAGGTCACGCAACAGCCAGCAATTGATCCAGACTATCCCTGCATGGATGTTATTGGCAATACGGTGCGCGCGGGTAAGGTTTTCTGTCCATACAATGCTCGCAAGTCCATAAATAGTTGAATTCGCCATCATCAGCGCTTCTTCTTCCGTATCAAAGGGAGTGATGGTAACAACGGGACCAAAAATTTCTTCCTGATTTGTTCTGCAATCGTATTGTAACCCTTCTATAATGGTTGGTTCAATATAGTAGCCTTCTGAAAGATCTCCCGGAGCAATAAATTTCTTGCCTCCGCATAACACCGTTCCGCCTTCCGTTTTGGCAAGCTCTATATAACTGAGTATTTTTTCCTGGTGCATTTTAGATACAATAGCCCCAATGCGTGTTTTGTCGTTTTGCGGATCGCCTACTACAAGTGTTTTTGTTTTTGCTACAAAATCGTTTTTAAATTTTTCGTAGATTGAACGCTCCACAAAAATGCGGGAGCCGCAAAGGCAGATCTGGCCCTGGT
>JAYSYG010000402.1:0-4688 GCA_043716685.1 Sphingobacteriaceae bacterium
ATGTCGCGCTTAAACGTATTGAAAACCTATAAGATCTTTATTGGAGGCCAGTTTCCACGGACCGAAAGCGGAAGATATTATGAATTAAAAAATACCAAAAAACAAACCATTGCCAATGTGTGTTTGTGTTCACGAAAAGATTTCAAAAATGCAGTTGTTTCTGCCAGTGGAGCATTGACCGGCTGGAGTGCGCGCAGCGCTTTTAACCGTGGACAGATTTTATACCGTATTGCTGAAATGCTGGAAGGAAGAAAGACGCAATTTATGGAAGAACTCGTATTGCAGGGGTTGACCAAAAAATCGGCTGAGCAGGAAATAAGTTTAAGTATTGACCGACTGGTGCACTATGCGGGTTGGTGCGATAAATACCAGCAAATTTTTAGTTCTGTAAACCCGGTAGCCAGTTCTCACTTTAATTTTTCGGTTCCTGAACCAATGGGAGTAGTTTCTGTTATTGCTCCCGAAAATTCAGGCTTATTGGGATTAATCAGCGTTATCGCTCCCATTATTGCCGGGGCAAATACCTGCGTGCTGCTTGCCTCCCAAAAATTTCCTTTATCCGCAATTACATTTTCTGAAGTTCTTGCAACTTCTGATCTTCCAGATGGGGTTGTAAATATTTTAACCGGAACAAGCAAAGAATTGCATGAACATTTTTCTTCTCATATGCAGGTAAATGCAATCGTATATTGCAGGAATAACAAAGAAGAGCTAAAAGCAATTTCAGAAAACTGTTCTTTAAATTTAAAACGTTTTTATCACTGGGATAAGGATTGGACAAAGATTGAAAATCAAAATCCATACCTCATCCTTGATCTCCAGGAAATCAAAACCACCTGGCATCCCATTGAAAATAGTGGGATTGGCGACGCTAAGTATTAACAGATTGTTTTTGGAATCGGTATTAAACACGAATTTCACTAATTCTCACGAATTGATTTGTGTAAATTCGTGAAATTCGTGTTAAACTTATCATGCTTGACAGACTTTCATTCTGCAAAACCAAAACCTGGGGATTTTCAGTCCATAGTGGTTTAGTTAAATTGGCCTGCGAAATCTATGTCAGATAATAGGTGCGACCTTTTGTAACTTTTAGACACATTCATTCGTCTTAATCTTAAAACGCTTAATATGAGACTATATTTTATACTGGCCTTATGTTTTCTGGCCCATATTATTTTTAGCCAGGTTATCTGCAAAGGTGTTCTAACCGATGGTGAAACCGCCAGTCCTGTTGAATTTGCTAATATTGGTATTATCGGCAAGGGTATTGGCACAGTGAGTAACGAAAATGGTCAGTATAGTTTTACTGTTCCCGACAGCCTTTCGGGAGCGCTTGTAAAAATATCCATGCTTGGCTATAAAGCAAAAAACTTTTCAGTGAAGAATCTTCAGGCGCTCTCTATGGTGAGGCTGGCTCGAAGTTCTACTCAATTAAATGAGGTTTCTGTCTCTGCAAAGAAAATCAAAGTTAAGGTGTTAGGAAATAAAACAAAAACAAAGACGGTTTCCGCAGGATTCAGAAACAATAGTCTTGGTGCAGAAATAGGAATTAAGCTCTCAGTTAAGCATCCTCAAACGCACATACGAAAGGTGATGATAAACATCAATGCAAATACACTCGACGCCCTTCCTGTTTTTCGTTTCAATGTATATAAGGTGGACGATAAAGGGTTGCCTGGTGAAAACATGTTAAGCCAAAACATAATTATTGTTCCTGTGGAAAAAACCGGGTATATAGAATTTGATCTTACACCGTATACTATTTTTGTCGATCAGGATGTTTTTATTTCAATAGAATGGATAAAGGATTTAGGAGACGCCAAAGGCTTGTATTTTTCTACAAAACTGGTTGGAAATTCAACCTATTACAGGCAGGTAAGTCAGGATAAATGGCAAAAAATAAATTCGATTGGAGTGGGCTTACACGCGGAAGTTGCTTATTAAATCAAAGTGATCCTTTATTATGCTTTCTTACTTTTTTGTGTCTGGCAACACCTGGGCACGAATCGCATTTGTTTTTTTGAAGAAAACAACCTTCCATAGTACTCATAAGAACAGCAAAAACTGAAAACAGAAGTAAATATCTTTTTAGCATAAGTTCAGCTACAAATATAAGCGATTATTTTACTACTTTTAGGCTTTAACATTTAGAACGTTTTGAAGCTATTTACTCATATAGGACAGTATAGTGCGTTGATGTACAGGGTTTTTAAAAAGCCTCAGAAATTCAGCGTTTATGTGCGTCAGATTATTGTTGAAATTGATAGCATTGGTATTTCTTCGTTATCTATCGTTGCTATTATTTCAGTCTTCATGGGCGGTATTATAGCTCTTCAAACTGCTAATAGCATTTCAAGCCCTTGGATTCCTATTTACGCAATTGGATTTACGACCCGTGAAAGTATTATGCTGGAGTTTAGTCCAACCGTGGTGTGTTTAATTTTAGCAGGAAAAGTAGGATCGAATATTGCCTCGGAAATTGGGGCTATGCGGATCACAGAACAAATCGACGCTCTGGAGATTATGGGAATAAATTCTGCTGGATATTTAATTTTTCCAAAAATTGCAGCAGCGGTTATTATTTTTCCAGTTTTAATCGCGTTGAGTATGTTTCTGGGAATTGCCGGAGGTTATGTAATGGGAGTTTCCTCAGGAGACTTTACAGCTTACGAATATGTGTATGGGATACAGGCTTTTTTTGAACCCAGAAAATTATATTACTCTTTCACAAAAGTTTTACTTTTTGCTTTCATTATTACATCGGTTTCTTCTTACTACGGATATCGTACTTCTGGTGGCGCTCTGGAAGTAGGAAAGAGCAGCACCAATGCTGTTGTTTACGCTAGTATTTTAATTTTGATGTTCGATCTGATCTTAACTAATTTATTTCCGAAATATTGATCGAAATTAAAAATATCAATAAAAGTTTTGGTGAGCGGCACGTGGTTAAGAACGTTTCCTTTCATTTTCATCCCGGCAAAACAAATCTTATCATTGGTGAAAGCGGAAGCGGAAAAACAACTATTCTCAAATTGATGGTTGGCTTACATTCCATTGATTCGGGAGAGATAATATACGATGACCAAGATTTCCCGACGTTAAAAGCCGACGACCAACAGGAAATAAGAAAACGCATTGGTATGCTTTTTCAAGGCGGTGCCTTGTTTGACTCACAAACACTTGAGCAAAATGTGCGCTTTCCTTTGGATATGTTCACCGACCTTAGTCGTGAAGAAAAAGAAGAGCGCGTTAATTTTTGTTTACAACGCGTTCAATTGGAAGGAAAAAATGCCTTATATCCCGGAGAATTAAGCGGGGGGATGAAAAAACGCGCAGCGCTAGCGCGGGCCATAGCCAACAATCCCAAGTATTTATTTTGTGATGAACCGAATTCAGGATTGGATCCTAAAACGTCTATTGTGATAGATAATTTAATAAAGGATATTACCGAAGAATATGATATCACTACAATTATTGTAACGCATGATATGAATTCTGTAATTGAAATTGGTGATAATATTATGTTTGTTTACAAAGGAGAAAACTGGTGGACGGGTGATAAAACCAAGGTTCTCAACAGCTCAAACCAGGAACTTACCGATTTTGTATTTGCAAGTACCTTTATGAAAACTGTTTTTAAAGGACAGGGAAAGTAATCCTGATTTTATTCAGAATAAAGTAAACGAACACACCCAACGTCGAGGGAACTTCCATCATTTATTTCCAGGAAAAAATCCCGTTGCCATTGCTGGGTTTTTTGTGCTTGTTTATTTTCAGTAGTATCCCATGGCGGATAGACCCTAAAACCGCGTTTGCCTTCCTTGCCTGGTACTGAAAGGATGCCGTGCCGCACTAAGCATGATTTTGTAAAAACGAACTGTCCGAACAGGTGTGCTTTTCTTACACTGATGATATACAGATCAAATATATCGTTAATGTCGTGCGGTTGCGTGATCCCGGCCTCATTCCTTTTCCATAAGGTAACAAACTGACCAGCTTTTGTCGGAGTAATTTTCGCAGTTCTGAATTTAATAAAACGGTTATTTAACGTAAATGAGCAGGCGCCATATTCAAGACTTTCGTTTTCAGGTAAAAACTGTTCAATTTTATAGGCAGAGGGATCATAAACGAGTTTCTGTACTAAAATCAGGTCGACTGGAATTTTTGCTCCGTCTGACATTAAAGCTCTTCCTGGATCTCCAGCCAGCGAATAGATTTTTGATCCAACTCATCACTAAGAGTTTTTAATTCTTCGGTGCGTTGCTGAATTTCGTTGTAGTCCGAAAGCCCACCTGCAAGCTCATCTTCAAGCCTCAACTTTTTTTCTTCCAGCCCGGGAATTTCAATTTCAAGTTCTTCCAATTCCCGCTGAAGTTTAAAAGATAATTTTTTTACAGGTTTTATTTCTGCTTTCACTTCTTGTTTTGCAACAGGAGTCTCTGCAATTTTTACTCCATTTTTTATATTTTCCTTCTCTTCTTCTTTTTGTTCGCTGATCCAGTTCCTGTATTCTGTGTAATTGCCAGGGTAATCTTTTATTGTCCCATTTCCTTCAAGTACGAACGTGTGATCAACCAAACGGTCAATAAAATAACGGTCATGCGATACGATCAATACACAGCCTTTAAATTCTTCAAGAAAATCTTCCAGGGTCTGTAGCGTAACAATATCAAGGTCATTTGTAG